>JAEZHL010000428.1 GCA_023416575.1 Pseudomonadota bacterium | reverse complement strand
ACCGCAGACCGAGGCTCCGCCCGCGCCGCAAGCACCGGAAGGCACGACACCCAAGGTGGACTGATGGCCGGGGAGTGATCTGCTGAGGGGGTCCGGCTCGGGAGCGCGGCGCTCCATGCACCTGCGTTCCCGGCTCGCCCACGTAGTAGCGGGGCCAAGTCCTGCGGGGTTGCTCTCGAGCAAACAAAAGGCCCGGTGCCGTGCACCGGGCCTCAACGTTTCCGTCTCGATACGGCCTTGGATCAGAGCGCGCGCTTGCGCTGCTGATGCATCATGTAGCTGTCGAAGGTGTTCTCGGCGATCTGGGCCCACAGGTAGCCATCGCCACGGACGGCCTTCATCGCCTCGTACATCTTCTTGAAGTCGGCGTTCTTGGCCGAGATCTCATCATAGGTCTCGACGGTGGCCTTGAAGCACGCATCGAGAATGGCTTCCGAGAACGGCTTCAGTACCGTGCCCGCAGCCACGAGCCGCTTGAGGGCCGCAGCATTCAATGCGTCGTAGCGAGTGATCGTATGGGTATTGGCGACGGTCGCGGCAGCTTTCACCATCGCCTGGTAGCTCTTCGGCAGCGAGTTCCACTTGTCCATGTTGATGAACAGGTGGATCATGCCGTTGCCTTCCCACCAGCCCGGATAATAGTAGTGCTTGGCGACCTTATAGAAGCCGAGCTTCTCGTCGTCATAGGGGCCGACCCACTCTGTGGCGTCGAGTGTGCCCTTCTCGAGAGCCGGGTAGATGTCGCCGCCGGCAAGCTGCTGGGGCACGACGCCGAGCTTCGACATCACGGCGCCCGCGAAGCCGGCGATCCGCATCTTGAGACCCTTGAGGTCATCGACCGTATTGATCTCCTTACGGAACCAGCCGCCCATCTGGGCCGTGGTGTTGCCGCAGGGCAGGCCGACGAAGTTGTACTTCTTGTAGAACTCGTTGAAGAGCTCGATCCCGCCGCGCTCGAACATCCACGTGTCCTGCATGCGCTGGTTGAGACCGAAGGGCACCGTGGTTCCGAACGCGAACGTCGGGTCCTTGCCCCAGTAGTAGTATGAGCACGTGTGGGCGATCTCGACGGTGCCGTTAGTGACGGCATCGGCGGCCTGCAGGCCCGGGACGATCTCGCCCGCAGCGAAATTCTGCACGATGAATTTATTGTCGCTCATCTCGGCCAGGACCCTGGAGAAGGTGTCCGCGCCGGAGAAGAGCGTGTCGAGCGACTTGGGGAAGCTCGATGTCAGGCGCCACCTGATCTCGGGAGCCGACTGGGCGATGGCGGGAGCGGCGAGGGACGCTGCGGCCGCACCGGCACCGCCGATGCTCGCAGCCTTCAGGAACTTACGACGATTGACAGATGACATGCTGTATCTTTCCTCGATAGCGGGTTGTTTGGAGCTGCCCGCCATGGCGTGGCCATGCAGTTCCGAGCCTCGTCAAAGATTGATATGCAAGACGGAAGGAATGCGAACGCCGGCTCGGCGATGCCGGTCGGAAAGCCGCCGCTGAAGGGCGAGCAGGCTCGGTGTCCGGATCCAGTCTCGAAATGACGATCGAATAATCGCCATTGATCAATCCTCCTCCCATCGACTATCGCTTCGGTCGAAACGGCCTCTCGCCAAGGCAGCCTCGACGGGGAGGCGGCCGAGAAGTACCGGCACCTGCCCTGACGAACGAAGCGGCGGCTCGTGCTCTCCACATGGATGGGAAAGCCAAGCTCTTGGTTCGGGCCGCCTTCTTCGTGCGCCCCGGACGGGGTGAACTATAATGCGCCCCCGTGCGGTCCTCAATCCTCGTTCCATGCATCTAAAGCCGCATTGCTCGAGACGAAGAGAGCTGAGGCATGTGATATCGAGCCGAGGGGCGAGACGTCGCCCTCGCATGCTTCCGAAATCAGGTAAACTGGCAGCAGCAGTTGCTTCAGTCCCGAAGGACTTGGACGATGAAGGAATTCGAGGTTCGGCCGACCCCCGATGACCCGCGCCTGTCGACGGCCGTGTCCGGTATCGACCATGAGGGCAGGGCGATCGAAACCGCCGTCGTGACGGAGCGGCCGCTGACGCTGTTCCTCAATGCGCGCGAGATCGTCACCATGATGACGATTGGCGATCGCCCCGACCTGCTCGCGGTCGGTTACCTCCTCAACCAGAACATGCTGCGGCCCGACGACGAGATCACCGGGATCGACTACGACGACGATATCGAGACGGTCGTCGTACGCACGCGGCGGCAGACGGATTTCGAGGAGAAGCTGAAAAAGAAGATCCAGACCTCCGGCTGTGCGCAGGGCACCATCTTCGGCGATCTCATGGAAGAGTTCGACAGGATCGCGCTCAACCCCGACGCGCGCATCAGGACGAGCTGGCTGTATCAGCTCACCAAGAAGATCAACACGGAGCCAAGCCTCTATCTCAAGGCAGGTGCCATCCACGGTTGCGTGCTGTGCCAGGAGGACCGGCCGCTGCTCTATATGGAGGACGTCGGCCGCCACAACGCTGTCGACAAGATCGCGGGCTACATGTTCCTCAACGGCATCGTGCCCCACGACAAGATCTTCTACACCACGGGCCGGTTGACGTCCGAGATGGTCATCAAGACCGTGAAGATGGGCATCCCGATCCTCATGTCGCGCTCGGGCTTCACCGCTTGGGGTGTCGACCTCGCCCGCCGCGCGGGGCTGACGCTGATCGGGCGCGCGCGCGGCAAGCGTTTCGTTGCACTCTCCGGCACTGAGCGCATCGTTTTCGATGCCGACGTGACAATCGTCGAGGAGGAGGACAGGAAGTCCGCGCGCAAGGGCAGCTTCGCTGCGAGCGGGGACTGAGACCATGGAAGCGGATACCAGGCGCGTTGCGGGCGTCCTTCTGGCGGGCGGGCTGTCGCGCCGCATGGGCGGGGGCGATAAATCCCTGCGGGACCTCGCGGGCAAGCCCATGCTGGCTCACGTGATCGAGCGGCTCGGCCCGCAGGTCGGGACGATGGTCATCAATGCCAATGGCGACCCTGCACGGTTCGCCCCGT
>JAEZHL010000426.1 GCA_023416575.1 Pseudomonadota bacterium | reverse complement strand
ACGACCTTGGCGGTGTCGATCACGGAGCCGCCCCCCACCGCGACGACGACCTCGGGTGCGCGCGGCAGATCCGCGACACGCTGGCACTGCGCAGCGAGGTCACTCCGGTCTGGATTGGGCTTCACGTCGTCGAGAACAAGGGCGGGCACACCGGCCGTCCTCGCAAGCCGCTCGGCCAGTTCACGGAAGACCGGCTCGCCGTAGGTGACGAGTAGATAGCGCCGGCCGGCAACGAGACCGCCCACAGCGTCGAATGCGCCCTCACCGAACTTGATGCGAACCGGGTTGCAATACGTCCACACGTCAAGGCCCCTGCAGCCGTCGATTGCGGACAGGTTGTCACGGGGTTTATCATTGATCCAATCCAAAAGAGAGATGTCTCCCATTCATTGGATTGATGGATGAACACCCAGCTCCGCTCCTTCCACACCGTTGCCACCCAGGGCGGCTTCACCGCCGCCGCCAAGGCGCTCAACGTCGGGCAGCCGACGATCAGCAGTCAGGTGAAAGCGCTCGAGGAGCGCTTTCGCGTCGAGCTGTTCCACAGGCGCGGGCGCAGCGTCGAGCTGACCGAAACGGGCCGGCGACTGCTGGCACTGACACAGCGGATCGCGAGCCTGGAGAGCGAGGCGATCGACCTTTTGAGCGCAGTCGGCGGCTTGCGCTCCGGTCACCTCAAGGTGAGCGCTGTCGGGCCCTACCACGTCACAGAGATGCTGAGCGCGTTCCGGGATCGCTTTCCCGGTGTCGAATTCTCGGTACGCATCAGCAATTCGCGCGAGGCCCTGCGCCAACTCATGGACTACCAGGCCGACGTCGCCGTCCTGGCTCACAGGGAGCACGATCCGCGCATTCACGCCGTGCCCTACAGCCGGCATCCGGTGATCGCCTTCGTCAATTCCGACCACCCTTGGGCGAGCCGCGAGGATGTCACCCTCGAGGAGTTCGCCGACCAGCACGTCGTGCTACGCGAGGTCGGCTCGACCACTCGGCTGGCCTTCGAGGAGGCCCTGTCACGCGCCGGAACGCGCTTGGGCAGCTTCACCGAGATCGGCAGCCGGGAGGCGATCTGGCTCGCGGTGGAGCGTGGCATGGGCGTGGGCATTGTCTCCGAGTTCGAGTTCATCCCCCATCCCCGGCTGCACCCTCTGCCGTTCAGAGGCACGGAGATTTACACCTATGCCCACGTCGTCTGCCTCGCGGAGCGGCGGCAGGGGCCAGTGATCCGTGCATTCTTCAATGTGGTGGAGGACCTGCTCGCGTCGCGCCACAGTCAGGCACGCACCGCCAGCCGCCAAACGCACCGGCCAGGAGCTTGAGCGTCATTCTGTCAGTGGGGACGATAGGGCTCGGCCGGGGTTGGCCAATTTGCGGTCTGGATTCGCGTCAACTATATCACTTTCGAACTTTCCGCATTCCCCCTCTAGAGGTCATGAGCCCATGTGCGCCACCGAGGCCGCCAATCCCCTGCTCGTTCCCTGGTCTACGCCGCACGAAGTGCCACCGTTCGACGCCGTCAAGCCGGAGCACTTCCGTCCGGCCTTCGAACAGGCGATTGTAGAGCATCGCGCCGAGATTGACCGCATCGCCGCCGAGCCGGCGCCACCGACGTTCGAGAATACGATCGTGGCGCTCGAGAACGCGGGCCGCGCGCTCAGCCGTGTCGCAGCCGTGTTCTGGAACCTCGCCGGCGCCGATACGAACGACGCACTGCAGGCGATCGAGCGCGAGATGTCGCCAAAGCTGGCGCAGCACTGGAACGCCATCACCGCCAATACGGCCCTGTTCGCGCGCATCGACTCTGTGATGCAGGGCGAGGAGGCCAGCCGGCTTGATCCCGAGCAGAAGCGGGTGCTGGAGCGGACGCACCTGGCCTTCGTGCGCGCGGGCGCGCGGCTCGGACCCGAAGAGAAGAAGAGGCTCGGCGAGATCCTGCAACGGCTCGCCACGCTCGGCACCGAATTCAGCCAAAACGTGCTCGCCGACGAGAAGAGCTACGAGCTGCCGCTGACCGAGGATGATCTCGCGGGCCTGCCCGACTTCATCGTCGCGGCAGCAAAGAGAGCGGCAGAGGAGCGCGGCAGCAAGGCAAGCCACGTCATCACGCTGTCTCGCTCGCTGATCGAGCCATTCCTTACGTTCTCCGCGCGCCGCGACCTGCGGGAGCAGGCCTTCAAGGCCTGGACCAGCCGCGGCGAGAACGGCGGCGCCACCGACAACCGCGCCATCATCGCCGAGATGCTGGCCTTACGGCGCGAGCGCGCGCGCCTTCTTGGCTACGCGACCTTCGCCGACTACAAGCTCGACAACACGATGGCCAAGACCGCGGGCAACGTCCGTGGCCTGCTCGAGGAGGTCTGGCCGGCGGCGCGGGCGCGTGCCGAAAGCGAGCGCGACAAGCTGCAAGCCATCGCGCAGAGCGAGGGCGCCACCATCACGATCGAGCCCTGGGACTGGCGCTACTATGCCGAGAAGGTGCGCAAGGCGGAGTTCGACCTCGATGAGGCGGAGGTGAAGCCCTATCTGCCGCTCGACAACGTCATCGAGGCGGCATTTCACACGGCGGGCCGGCTGTTCGGCCTGAGCTTCCGCGAGCGCACCGACATTCCGCTCTATCATCCCGACGTGCGCGCCTTCGAGGTCACCGACGCCAACGGCGCCCATGTCGGGCTTTTCCTCGGCGATTATTTCGCGCGGCCCTCGAAGCGCTCGGGGGCCTGGAAGAGTTCCTATCGCTCCCAGGAACGGCTCGGCGGGAACATTCGCCCGATCATCGTCAACGTCATGAACTTCAACAAAGGCTCGGGCGATGCCCCGCCGCTGCTGTCGTTCGACGATGCGCGGACGCTGTTCCATGAGTTCGGGCACGCGCTGCACGGGCTGCTCTCCGACGTCACCTATCCCTCGATCGCGGGCACGTCCGTTGCGCGCGACTTCGTCGAGCTGCCGTCGCAGTTGTTCGAGCACTGGCTGCTGACGCCGGAAATCCTCGGCCGTTTCGCCCGCCACTACCGGACGGGTGAGCCGATGCCGCAACAGATGATCGAGAAGCTCAGGGCCGCCAGCACGTTCAATCAGGGCTTCGCGACGGTCGAATACGTCAGCTCAGCGATCGTCGACATCG
>JAEZHL010000392.1 GCA_023416575.1 Pseudomonadota bacterium | reverse complement strand
ATCCTGAGCTTCGCCGCCTGGTGGGTCTGGCGGAACAGCGAAACCTCGTTGATCGCCAGCTCCTCGTGGATCGTGTTGTCGACATCCCGGGCCGTCATCGCCAGCGGGTGGATGCGGCTGATCTCGGCGCCCTCGAGCCGGGCGATCAGGTCGTCCTCGCGGTACTCGTTCATGAGGAACCCGACGGAGCCACGGTTCATTCCGTAGATCGGAATGCGGTCGGTCAGGTATTTGTGCAACGTCTGCAGCATGAGGCCGTCGCCGCCGAGCGCGACGATGGCGTCGGCCTCCTTCGGCGGCTTGTTGCCGTACTGCTCGACAAGCCGGGCCAAAGCCTGCTGGGCTTCCGGGTGGTCGCTCGCGACGAACGCGATCTTCTCGAATTTTCGCTTCGGCTTTGGCATGGTGACGGAAATCGTCCAGGTTCGTCCGGCAGATGCCGGCGCAAGCGAGGCTGGCTCAAGTGCAGGAAAACGACAAGGCCGTTCTCATCTACTCGACCTTCCCGACCGCCGCGGCGGCCGAGGAGGCTGGGACCCGGCTCGTAGATCAGGCGCTGGCCGCCTGTGTCAACATCTGGCCGGGCATGACCTCGATCTATGTATGGCAGGGCGAGCGTCAGCGCGACAGCGAAGCCGTCATGGTGATCAAGACCAGGGCCGCGCTGGCCGAGGCGGCGATTGCCGAGGCCAAGCGCCATCACCCTTACAGCAACCCAGCGTTCCTGGTGCTACCGGTCGAATCCGGCGCCCCGGACTTCCTGCGCTGGATCGCCGATCAGACACGGGGCGGAACTGATGCGGGGCCGTAGCGGCGGCGGGAGCAGAACCCGCCATCGGTAGTGAGCCGGGATCAAATCCCCCGGCCGTCATGCCATATCTGTCAGAACTGCAGCCAGCGAGACGCTACATGCAACACAAGCTCAACCGCCGCCTAGCCGAGGAGCTGCGCTCCGTAGCCGTCGTCCCCGTGCTCACCATCGAACGCGCCGACGACGCCGTGCCACTCGCGAGAGCCCTTGTCGCAGGCGGTTTGCGCTTCCTCGAGATCACCTTGCGCACGCCGGTATCGATGGAAGGCTTGCGCCGCATCGCACGCGACGTGCCCGAGGCGGCGGTCGGCGCCGGAACCGTGCGCACGCCAGAACAGGCTGAGGAAGCGATCGCGGCAGGCGCTCGCTTCATGGTCTCGCCGGGCATCACGCCGCGCCTCGTCGAGGCCGCAGAGACGTGGAGCGTGCCCTACCTGCCTGGCTCGGCAACGCCCTCCGAGGCCATGTCGCTGGCCGACCTCGGCTACCGGGCGCTGAAGTTCTTCCCTGCCGAGCAATCGGGCGGCGTCTCAGCGCTCAAGGCGCTGGCGGCTCCCCTGCAGGACATCGTGTTCTGTCCGACCGGCGGCATCGATCTCGAGAAGGCGCCCCGCTATCTCGCTCTGCCCAATGTCGTGACGGTCGGCGGGTCCTGGGTTGCCCCGGCCGCAGCGATTGCAGGCGGCGATTGGGCCACGATCACGCGTCTGGCCAGCGAGGCGGCGGCGCTGCGCCACTAGCCGAGTGCTGGAGCATCACGCGCCTGCGGCGAAGCGATCGAGCAGCCGGGTAGGGAGGACCCGTCTCAGGAAAGCTGCGGCATAGGTCGGCGGGGTGACGAAATAGCGGGCCTTGGGACGACGGCTCTCGACGGCGTGCACGAGCTTCCGTGCCACCGCTTCCGGCTCCAGCTTGAACGTCTGCCGGCCACCGCGGGCAAGTGTCTCGAGCATGCCGTGATAGCGGTCGCGGTGCACGGAGCTCTCGATGTCGACGTTCGCGACGAGCGAGGCGCGGGCCGCTGCCGTGAATTGCGTACGGATCGGCCCGGGCTCGATCAGCGAGACGTGAATGCCGGTTCCGGTAAGCTCCAGGCGCAGCGCGTCGGTCAGCCCTTCGAGGGCGAACTTCGAGGCGCAGTAGGCGCCGCGGAACGGTGCCGCGACGAGGCCGAGCACGGACGACGTCTGCACGATGCGTCCCCGGCCATTGGCCCGCATGGCGGGGATCAGGCGGCGCGTCAGGTCGTGCGTTCCGATGAGGTTCACCTCCATCTGCCGGCGCAGGACGTCCGCCGTGAGGTCTTCCACCGCTCCTTGCTGACCATAGGCGGCATTGTTGAACAGGGCGAGAAGGTCGCCGCGGGTCCGTCGCAGCGCTTCCTCGGCGCAGGCGGCGATCGAGGCAGGATCGGCAAGCTCGAGGTAGAGCGCGTCCAGGCCATGCGCGTCGGCGAGCCGCTTCAGGTCGTCCGGCTTGCGGGCGGTGGCAAGGACGCGCCAGCCACGCGCCTTCAACATCCGGGCGGAGGCAAGTCCGATGCCTGATGAGCAGCCCGTGATCAGGATTGTGCGGTCGGCCATGGAATATCTGCCAGGTCGTGGTCGGGTCGATCTCACGAGTTCAACGATCTGACGGCTTCACGCAACGGCAATCTGCCCAACGTCCGCTTGCCGCTGAAGGCAGTACGTCCTTCCGGATGACGATAGATGGCTCGGCTGTGCTAGGTTTCCGCCGGAAAACGAGGAGCCCGCCATGTCCGCGAACTACAAGCCGGAGACCATCCTTGCCCAGGCCGGAGGAGCGATCGATGCCGAGACGGGCGCCATCGTGCCGCCGATCCACATTGCGACGACGTTTCTGCGCGACCCGGACAATCAATACCGCAAGGGCTACTCCTATGGCCGCCCGGACAACGCCACCGTGCGCCAGACGGAGGCCGTGCTGACCGCGCTCGAAGGTGCTGCGGCGAGCATGCTGTTTTCCTCGGGCATGGCGGCGGCCATCGCACTGTTTCTCGCGCTGCCCCGGCCAGCGCACGTCGTTGCCCCGAAGGTGATGTACTGGGGCTTGCGCGAATGGCTCAGCAAGGAGGCACCATCCCACGGCCTGACGGTGAGCCTGGTCGATGCTACGGACCCGAATGCGGTCGCTGCCGCGGTGCGCAAGGGCGAGACGCGCCTCGTCTGGATCGAAACCCCAGCTAATCCGCTGTGGACGATCACGGACATTCGAGGCGCGGCCGACATCGCCCATGCCGCGGGCGCCTGGCTCGCGGTCGACTCCACGGCCGCGACGCCGATCCTCACGAGGCCGTTGGCCGAGGGCGCTGATGTCGTCATGCATTCAGCGACCAAGTACCTGAATGGCCATTCCGATGTCCTCGCCGGGGTGCTCTCCTTCGCCCGGACGGATGAGCTCCACGCGCGTGCGGCCTCGATCCGCGGTCATCACGGCGCCATTCTTGGCCCGATGGAGGCAGCCCTGCTGCTGCGCGGCCTGCGCACGCTGCATGTGAGGGTCAAGGCGCAATGTGCGTCGGCACTGGCGATCGCGCGGCACTTTGCAGACGACCCGCGCGTCGAGCAGGTCCTTTATCCCGGACTCGAAAGCCATCCCGGTCATGCGGTCGCTGCCCGGCAGATGCGCGGCGGGTTCGGCGGCATGCTGTCGATCCGGGTCAAAGGCGGCGCGGAGGCGGCGATTGCGACCGCGGCCAACGTTGCGCTCTGGAAACGGGCGACGTCGCTCGGCGGCATCGAGAGCCTGATCGAGCACCGCGCCAGCGTGGAAGGCGCCGGGAGCCCGTGTCCGCCGGACCTGCTGCGGCTCTCTGTCGGCATCGAGGCGGTCGAGGATCTCATTGCGGACCTCGATCAGGCGCTCGCGGCATCGACTCGGGCCTGAGGGACGGCACAACGCGAAGCACGTGGTGCGCTCTGAACGGCATTCTCAGTTCCCGTCATCCCGGACCAGGGAGCGCAGCGACCGCCGATCCGGGATCCAGCGCAAGAATCGTCCGGAGGACACGTGGCTCGTCGTCGGGATGGCGGCGGGCGGAGAGGTGACGGGGTGAGACTTGCACTCTGCAGCGGGACGGCTGAGCATGTGAGCTTGCGGAGCGAGTGGCGGGATGGCGCGGGGAAACATGACCTTCGGTGAACAGTGCGGCGCCTCGTTGACGCGTCGTGGTTTGCTGACCGCGCTGGCCGGCCTCGGCTGTCAGGCACTGCTGCCGCGCTTCGCGTCGGCGGGGACGGCGGATAAACCTTTCGTTCTCGAAGCCAAGCCCAGCCATGTCCGCTTCCTGCCGCAAGGCGCCGCGACCCCGGTCTGGGGTTATGGCGGAACTGTTCCCGGGCCGGAGATCCGCGTGCGCCAGGGCGGTGAGGTCTTCGCGCGGCTGATCAACGGCATCGGTGAGCCGACGACCGTCCACTGGCATGGCATCCGCATCGACAACGCCATGGACGGTGTGGCGCACCTCACCCAGCATCCTGTGGCTGCGGGGCAGTCGTTCGACTACCGCTTCAAGGTGCCTGACGCGTGCACGTTCTTGTATCATCCGCATGCCCATTTCCCCATGCAGCAGGATCGCGGCCTCTATGGCCTGTTGATCGTCGAGGAGCCCGAGCCCGTCGCAGTCGATCGCGAGATGTCGCTCATCATCGATGACTGGCGGCTCAATGCGGACGGGACGATCGAGACGCAGAGCCTCGCGCATCTCTTCGATGCCGCGCACGCCGGTCGCATTGGCAACCTGCTGACCGTCAACGGCCGGGTGGCGCCCGAGCTTCCCGCCCGCGCCGGCGAGCGGCTTCGGGTTCGGCTTTGCAACGCCTGCAATGCGCGCGTCCTCGAGCTGCTGTTCGAGGGCGTCC
>JAEZHL010000244.1 GCA_023416575.1 Pseudomonadota bacterium | reverse complement strand
CAAAGCCGCCATCCCGACGTGATCGAGATGGACGCCGCCTCCAATACCGGCGTCGAGAACGTGCGGGAGATCATCGAGAACGCCCGCTACCGGCCCATCCTCGCCCGCTACAAGGTCTTCATCGTGGACGAGGTCCACATGTTGTCCAAGAGCGCCTTCAACGCGCTGTTGAAGACGCTCGAGGAGCCGCCGGAGCACGTCAAGTTCATCTTCGCCACCACCGAGGTGCGCAAGGTGCCGGTGACGGTGCTGTCCCGCTGTCAGCGGTTCGACCTGCGGCGCGTCGACGTTCCTCTGCTCGCAGCGCACTTCAAGTCCATTCTCGGCCAGGAGAATGCCGAGGCCGAAGACGAAGCACTGGCGCTGATCGCGCGTGCGGCCGGCGGCTCGGTGCGCGATGGCCTCTCCATCCTCGATCAGGCGATCGCCATGGGCGCGGGCCGGGTCACGGGATCGGCCGTTCGAGCGATGCTGGGTCTTTCCGATCGCGGCCGCATTTTCGATCTCCTCGAAGCGCTGATGCGGGGCGCGGCCGGCGATGCGTTGCACCAGCTCGCGCAGCTCTATCGCGACGGCGCCGATCCGGCTCAGATTCTCGCGGAACTCGCCGAGGCGGTCCATGCCGCGACACGGATCAAGGTGGTGGGTGAGAGCGCCGCGAGCGAGGACCTTTCCGCGGAGGAGCGCAGGCGCGCAGCCGCTTTCAGCCAGCAGCTTTCAATCCCGGTTCTGACGCGGGCCTGGCAGATGCTGCAGAAGGGTTTCGAGGATGCCTCACGGGCGTCCGAACCGCTGCAGGCCGCCGAAATGGTCCTGATCCGGATCGCGCATGCCGCCGAGCTGCCCTCGCCCGACGATCTGATCCGCCTGCTGGGCTCCGGAGCCGGACAGGCGCAGCTAGGCGCTCCCGCTCCGCGCTCGCCCCAGGATGGCGCTCGCATGGAAGCGGCATCACGGCCACAGACCGGCGATTTTGGCCGCGCTCCTCCACCCTCCCCGCCCCCAGCGCGCGCCGCCGTCGCACCGGCAGCCCCTGCGCACAATCTGCGCAGCTTCCAGGATGTCGTGAATCTCGCCGGCGAGCATCGCGACGCCCGCCTCAAGGTGCATCTCGAGGAGCACGTGCGCCTCGTCCGCTTCGAGCCTGGCCGGCTCGAAATCCATCTCACGGACGGCAGCCCGCTCGGGCTTGCCAACGAGCTCAGCGAAAAGCTCGCCAAGTGGACTGGCCAGCGCTGGGTCGTCGCCGTCAGCCGCGAGCGGGGCGAGCCGCCACTCGGCGAGATCCGGCGCGAGAGAGAAGCGGCCGAGCTTGCGGAAATAAAGACCCATCCAGCCGTTCAAGCGTTGTTGGACGTTTTCCCCGGGGCCGAGGTCAAGGCGGTTCGACCCTTGACGGGCGAGCCCCAAGACGAAAGCAAGGCCGGCTGAAGGGCGACCGATGAGCGGGCATATGGGTCCGCTCGAGGCACGACAAGCGGAGAGACCTCATGAAAGACCTGATGGGAATGATGAAGCAGGCGCAGCAGCTGCAGGCGCGTGTGCAGAAGATGCAGGAGGAGCTTGCCGCCCTCGAGGTCGAAGGCCAGGCAGGCGCCGGGCTCGTGCACGTCATGCTGAACGGCAAGGGGGAGATGACGCGCCTCAGGATCGATCCGAGCCTGATGAAGCCGGACGAGGTGGAAATCCTCGAGGATCTCGTCATTGCCGCTTTCCAGGATGCCAAGGGCAAGGTCGAGACTGCCATGCAATCGAAGATGCAGGAGGTCACTGGCGGCCTTCCCCTGCCTCCCGGGCTGAAGCTGTTCTGATCGACGCTGTCCGGGGTTGAGGGGGGCGGACAGGCATGCGGACGGGAAAGGCGATGGCCGGCGCCGAAATCGAGCGGTTGGTCCAGCTGCTGGGCAGGCTCCCGGGACTCGGGCACCGTTCGGCGCGAAAGGCCGCCCTCGCCCTGCTGAAGCGCCGCGACGATCTCCTTCTCCCGCTCGCCGCCGCTCTGGGCGATGCTGCCGAAAAGCTCGTCGACTGCCCCGTTTGCGGCAACATCGATACCATTTCTCCCTGCACCATCTGCCAGGACCCGCGGAGGGATCGAACCTTGATCGTCGTGGTCGAGGACATCGCCGACCTCTGGGCGCTGGAGCGGGCCGGCGTCGTCAACGCGCTCTATCACGTGCTCGGCGGCCATCTCTCTCCTCTCGACGGCATCGGGCCGGAGAGGCTCAACATCGGCCGTCTGATCGAGCGGGCGCACCACCCCGAGGTCAAGGAGGTGCTGCTCGCCTTGAATGCGACCGTCGAAGGGCAGTCGACGGCGCATTACTTGACGGAGCAGCTGGAGGGTACGTCGGTCACGGTTTCCCGGCTCGCCCAGGGCGTGCCCGTCGGCGGTGAGCTCGATTATCTCGACGAAGGCACGCTGGCGGCGGCGATCAAGGCCCGGCGCCGCGTTTAGGCTCGTTCGTTATTTGACGTTGTCGAAAATCTCGAACGCTCGTTTGGCGATCCCACGCACAGGAGGAAGCGGCATGCGGTACATGACACTTCGCAACGGCGCGCATGTTCCGGCGCTCGGGCTCGGCACCTGGGGCATGGGAGAGCGGGCCGCGAGCCGCCCGGCGGAGGTCGAGGCACTGAAGCTCGGGCTCGATCTCGGGATGACACTGATCGACACCGCCGAAATGTATGGTGAGGGTGGCGCCGAGGAGGTCGTCGGCGAGGCCATCAGCGGCCGCCGGGACTCCGTCTACGTCGTCAGCAAAGTCTATCCGCACAACGCCTCGCGTACCGGCGCCGTTGCCGCGTGCGAGCGCAGCCTCCGCCGACTGAAGATCGACACGCTCGACCTCTACCTGCTGCACTGGCGCGGCAGCATTCCGCTGGCCGAGACCGTGGAAGCATTCGAAAAGCTGAAATCCGACGGCAAGATCCGCGCCTGGGGCGTCAGCAACTTCGACCCGGCCGACATGGCCGACCTCGCCAAGGTTGCGCCCAAAAACGCCTGCATCACCGATCAGGTGCTCTACCATCTCGGAGCGCGCGGCATCGAATGGGACCTGCTGCCCGAATGCGGCGCAGAGAAAGTCGCGATCATGGCCTACTCGCCCCTCGGGCAGGGCAGGATCCTCTCGAACCCGACTCTGAAATCCGTGGCAGAAAACCGAGGAGTTGCTCCCGCAACGGTGGCGCTCGGCTGGGTGTTGCGGCAGAACGGCATCATCGCCATTCCGAAGGCGGCGCGACTGGACCATGTCCACGCGATCGCAGCGGCCGCCGATCTGAAGCTCGAGGATGCAGAGCTCGCCGCCCTCGACAAGGCCTTTCCGCCGCCGCGCCGCGCAACTCCGCTCGAGATGCTCTGATCCGGGGTGCTCTCTTTGTCGCAGCCGATGTTCCGCATGGCAGAGCGGCACCGTCAGCCATCTTCGCGTTTCCACCAGATATCAGGCGTTTAGGTTCAACTTTGCGCTTGAGAGACCGGTTACGCTTCGTCCACACACGATCTCTTGACCAAAAAAACGCCGTTCGGTCGCGACGGATTGCGCTGGCTGAAGCGTTACTGCATTAGGCGTTTTGGTTCACGCCAAAGCACAGTCACAGGAATAAGCGAGAGAGGAAATAAGGATCGTGTTGAAAGCCCTCATCCCGGCGGCGATTGCTGCTCTGATGCTCGTCAGCCCCGCGTCGGCGGCGCCGGCCTCCGTGGGCCCGCAGTTGAAGCCGCTGGCAGTGTCCGACGTCGTCCAAACGTCCTCCCGACACGATGGACGGGGACATCATCATAGCCGGCGCCATGCCCACCCGCGGAGGCATTACGTTCCTGGCCGCAGGTACGGGCATGCCCCGCGTGGCTGGCACCGTCACCACAAGCGCCCGCCCTATTGGCGCACCCGCGGTTGCATCCTCGTCGGCCCGGTCTGGTTCTGCCCGTAACAGAGCCTGAGTTGCACATCGGCCCGGCTGGTCCCGCGATTGCGGGCCACGCCGGGCCGATGCCATTTCACGCGCAGGCTGAGAACCGCGGCTGTCGCGCGCTCAGGCCTTATCGACGACCTGGAAGCCCTGCCAGTAGGGATCGCGGTCGTCGACGAAGATCGTGTTGAAGCCGGTCACACGCGCCCAGCCCTCGATCGAGGGGATGATGGCATCGCGGTCGCCAACCTTGGCGCGGCCAGCGATACGGCCGATGAACTGCGAGCCGATGATGCTCTCGTGCACGAACTCCTGGCCCTCCTCGAGCCGGCCCTGTGCCGCCCACTGCGCCATGCGGGCGGAGGTGCCGGTGCCGCACGGTGAGCGGTCGATGGCCTTCTCGCCGTAGAAAACGGCATTGCGCGCGCTGCTGTTGGGCTGCGTCGGCGTGCCAGTCCACATCACATGGCTCAGGCCATTGATTTCCGGCTTCTCCGGGTGAACGAACGAAAACGCCTCGCCGAACGCACGGCGCACGATAGGACTCAGAGCCACCACCTGGGTCGGTTGCAGATGCTCCAGCCCGCGGAAATTCTCCTGCGGCTCGATGATCGCATAGAAGTTGCCGCCGTAGGCCACATCGACCTTGAGCCGCCCGATCCCCTTCACCTCCGTCTCGAGGCCCGTCGCATGGAGATACGACGGCACGTTGGTGATCCGCACCCACTCGACGTAAGGACCCTGCTGGCCGTACTCGGCAACGACCACCCCCGCCGGGGTATCGAGG
>JAEZHL010000195.1 GCA_023416575.1 Pseudomonadota bacterium | reverse complement strand
GGCGGGCACCGTGGGCCGACATGGACACGTGGTCCTCCTGGTTGGCTGACGTCGGGATCGTATCGATGCTCGCGGGATGGGCGCGCTGGCGGTTCTCGGCGACCAGAGCGGCGGCCGTCACCTGCGGAATCATGAAGCCCGAGTTGAGACCGGGACGCGGCGTCAGGAATGCCGGCAGTCCCGACAGGGCCGGATCGACCAGCAGCGCGATCCGCCGTTCGGCCAGCGAGCCGACCTCGCAGATGGCGATTGCGATCATGTCGGCGGCAAAGGCGACGGGCTCGGCGTGGAAGTTGCCGCCCGAAAGGGCTTCGGCAGTGTCGGGGAAGATGAGCGGATTGTCGGTGACGCCGTTGGCTTCAGTGGCGAGCGTTGCTCCCGCCTGGCGCAGGAGATCGAGCACCGCACCCATCACCTGCGGCTGACAGCGCAGGGAATAGGGGTCCTGGATGCGCGGATCGCCGACGAGGTGCGAGGCGCGGATGGCGCTCCCCGCCATCAGGGCGCGCAGGGCCGCGGCCACCTCGATCTGCCCACGATGTCGGCGCAACTTGTGGATGCGCGCGTCAAATGGGACATCGGAGCCGCGGGCGGCGTCGGTCGCCAGGGCGGCCGTGACCAGGGCCGTGCGGAACACGGTCTCCGCCTCGAACAAGCCCGCCAGCGCGTAGGCCGTCGAGAACTGGGTGCCGTTGAGCAGCGCCAAGCCTTCCTTGGGTCCGAGCACGAGCGGCGCGAGGCCATTCCGGCGCAATGCCACCTCCGCTGGCAGGCGCCCTTCGGCGGTCTCGATCTCGCCGACGCCGATCAGGGCCGCTGACATGTGCGCCAGCGGGGCCAGATCGCCCGAGGCGCCGACGGAGCCCTGCGCCGGCACGACGGGCAGGAGATCGCGCGCGATCATCGCCTCGAGGAGCGCCATTGTGGCTGGCCTGACCCCGGACGCGCCCTGGCCGAGGCTTGCCAATTTCAGGGCCATCATCAGCCGAACGATGGGGCGCGGCATCGGCGTGCCGACCCCGGCCGCATGCGACAGCACGAGATTGTGCTGCAACGTTTCGAGATCGGCGGTGTCGATGCGAACCGTTGCGAGCTTTCCGAAGCCCGTGTTGATGCCGTAGACGGCAGCGCTGCGGCCGACGATGTCTGCAACCGCGGCGGCACTCGCCGCAATCCCCGGCTGGCAGCCGGGATCGAGCCTGACGGCGGCGCCGCGGTAAACCTCGCGCCAGCTGTCGAGCCCGATCTCACCCGAGCCGACCAACACCGTCGTCATCGGCCTCTCCACACGCGTGTGCAGAGCGCGTTGAAGCCCATGCGGTAGACGAGCTCTGCCGGGTCGTCGACGTTCCAGATCGCCAGATCGCACCACTTGCCGGGCTCGAGCGTCCCGATCTCGCCGAGCCTGCCGAGAGCGCGCGCCGCCTCGCGGGTGACGGCGGCGAGGCATTCATCGACCGTCAGCCGGAAGAGGGTTGCCCCCATGTTCATCGCGAGCAGCAGCGAGGTCAGCGGCGCGGTCCCTGGGTTGCAATCGGTGGCCAGGGCGATCGGCACCTTGTGCGCACGCAGCAGGCTGACCGGTGGCGTGTGCGTCTCACGGATGAAGTAGAAGGCGCCTGGCACTAAGACGGCAACGGTGCCGGCATCGGCCATGGCGGCGGCACCGCTCTCGTCGAGATATTCGAGGTGATCGGCGGACAGGGCGCCATAGCGGGCGGCGAGCCGGGCGCCGCCGCTGTCGGAGAGCTGCTCGGCGTGGAGCTTGACGGGCAGTCCTGCCGCCTTTGCGGCATCGAACACGCGGGCGATCTCGTCCGGCGAGAAGGCGATCTGCTCACAGAAGCCGTCGACGGCATCGGCGAGACCCTCGGCGGCGACGGCTGGGATCATCTTCCGGCAGACCTCGTCGATGTAAGCGGCCCTGTTGCCGTTGGCCTCGGGCGGCAGGGCGTGGGCGCCGAGGAAGGTCGTCGTCACCTCGACGGGCCTCAGCCGCCCAAGGCGGCGGGCGGCTGCGAGCTGGCGCAGCTCGGTCGTGAGCTCGAGCCCGTAGCCCGACTTGATCTCGATCGTGGTGACACCCTCGGCGATCAGCGCATCGAGGCGGGGCAGAGCACTCCTGATGAGGTCATCCTCGCTCGCGGCACGCGTCGCCCTGACCGTGGAGAGTATTCCGCCGCCAGCGCGCGCGATCTCGGCGTAGCTTGCCCCGGCGAGCCGCATTTCGAACTCGCGGGCGCGGTTGCCGGCATAGACGAGGTGGGTGTGGCAGTCGATCAGCCCTGGCGTGATCCAGCGTCCGCCGCAGTCGATCGTCTCCAGGGGCGAGGCATCCGCCGGCAGGTCGGCGCGCGGCCCGGCGTAGAGAATGCGTCCGTCCTTTGCCGCGATCGCGCCATCGTCGATCCGGCCGTAGGATGGCTGGCCTGCAACCAGTGTCGCAAGCCGTGCGTTTGTCCAGAGCCGATCACAGGTTGCCATTTCACCTCCCATCGTCTGCTTCTCGTTCTCAGGGCTGATAATTGGCACCTCGATATTGGCCAGCGGGCAACATGGAGGCGGGCATGCAAAAGCTCTTCCTCGAGCGCGCGCTTCTGCCGGAGGGCTGGGCGGACGACGTGCTCGTGCGCATCCGGGATGGCATTATCACCGAGGTGTCTTTGCAGGCGGCGGCAGCGGGGGGCGTGCGGCAGGCCGGGGTGACGCTTCCAGGCATGATCAACCTGCACAGTCACGCGTTCCAGCGCGGGATGGCGGGCCTCGCCGAGCGGGCCTCGACGGGCGATGACAGCTTCTGGACGTGGCGAGACGTGATGTACCGTTTCGTCGATCGGCTCACGCCGGAGGATGTGCAGGCGATCGCGACGCTGGCCTACGTCGAGATGGTCGAGGCCGGCTTCACGACGTGCGTCGAGTTCCACTACCTGCATCACGACCCGTCCGGGGCGCCGTACGCCGACATTGCCGAGATGGCGATCCGTATCGCGTCTGCCGCTGACATGGCCGGGATCGGGCTGACGCTGCTGCCGAGCTATTACCGATGGAGCAACTTCGCAGGCGCGGCGCCGGTTCCGGCCCAGCGGCGCTTCATCAACGATCCGGATCAGTTCGCGTGGCTCGTCCAGGCTTCGGCACGCGTGATCGACCCGCTGCCGGGGGCCGTGCTCGGGGTGGCACCGCATTCATTACGCGCGGTCGCCCCGGACGACCTGAAGTTTGCCGTCGAGCTGGTGCCGGATGGCCCGGTGCACATTCACGCGGCGGAGCAGGAGAAGGAGGTCGCCGACTGCGTCGCCTGGTCGGGCCAGCGGCCGGTCGAATGGTTGCTCGACAACATGAACCTCGGCCCGCGCTGGTGCATCGTCCATGCAACCCATATGAGTGCGGATGAAATCCACCGGCTGGCTGAGAGTCGGGCTGTGGCTGGCTTTTGCCCGATCACCGAGGCCGATCTCGGCGATGGCATTTGCGCGGCCACGGCCTACAGGCAGCAGGGCGGCCGGTTCGGCGTCGGTACGGACAGCAACATTCGCATCAGCGCCGTCGGTGAGCTATGCGCGCTGGAATACGGTCAGCGCCTCGTCGAGCAGCGCCGAAACCTGCTCGCCGACCCGGGACAGTCGGTCGGCCGTGCTTTGACAGATGCGGCGCTCGCTGGCGGGGCCCAGGCCTCCGGCCGCGCGGTGGGCCGCATCGCCCCTGGCTATCGGGCCGACCTCGTGGCGCTCGATACGACACAACCGATGCTCGCCGGCCGGGAAGGGGATGTGCTGCTCGACTGCTGGATCTTCGCCGCCGGGAGTGCTGCGGTGCGCGATGTCTGGACCTCTGGCGCGCATGTCGTGCGGGAGGGGCGGCACATCGGCCGCGATCTCGCGGCGTCCGGGTTCACGGCAGCAGTGCGCCGGTTGATTGCATAAAATTTGAAATGCAGCCTCTGCCGACCGGCCTCGAAGGGCATCGGGCTCGTGAGCGCCGGAATCAACCGGACGTCGAAAGCTCCGGCTGCTTTGTTCCATCGGGCCGACGCACTCATCTCCCTGCATTTTCGGCAATTCGCGGACGTAGACGAACGATTCGTCCGACAACGCAAGGTTTTGCAGTCGATCGTCACGATGCCGCCCACAAGTTGCCTTAACGGAAGATTAACAACCTCGAGCGTAAGCGATGCCAAGGGGGCAGTCGGCTAATCTTGTTGTCCAGATTGTTTCATCTCATCCGGGAGTGGCGCGTCTATGAGTCCGGATCATGCGTCGTCGTCGGCCATCGCTTGTCCACGACGACTGCGGGATGGCTACGTCTACATCCGGGAACTTGCGCCGAACTTTCCTTCTCCAGATCTCCCGAAGCTTTTTCGGGAACCCGTGAGCTCCGGCCGCGCCTCTGCGATGCCGGAATTCGTCAATCGGCTGATGAAGCCGTGGCCATGCGCTGCTGGGCGCAGAGTCGCGTCAGATAGGAGAGGCGGAGCGAATGTCGAACCTTAGGGTACTGCCTCAGCTCGTTTCCACAGAAGAGCTGCGGACACCGGATGCGGTTTCCGAGCAGAACATGGAGGCGGCGCATCCCGCGCTGGCTCAGCCTGACGGCGAGCCGATCGGGGCTCCCCTGGAAGACATCCGGGCCGACCTTCTGCGGCACGGCGAGCGCCTCACGGGCCTGCTCGCCGATTCCGGCGCCGCCTTCGTTCGCGATGCACTCCGCGTGCTGGAGCATCAGATCTGCAAGATCGCCGTCATCGGACAGGTGAAGTCGCGCCAGAACGCATTCATCGGCGCTCTCGTCCAACAGCCCGACCTTCTCCCCTCGCAGATCAGCCCCTGGGCGACAGCGGTGACTCGGCTGCACTTCGGCTCGGCGGCGGCGCCGCACGGGGTTGCTGCCGAGTTCCGTCTCTTCGAGAAAGAGGATTGGAACCAGCTCGCCGCCGGTGCGAGCCGCATCCGGGAGCTCACCGGCCAGTTCGTGCCGGGCTTCGAGCCCGAACTGCTGCGCCGGCAGATCGACGCCATGCGGCAGAGGGCAGAGCAGCGGCTCGGCGGCCGTTTCGAGAGCACGCTGGGGGCGAGCCATACCTATGATGCGGTGTCCAAGGACACCCTGGCGCGCTATCTCTGCCCGACCAGCAGTGCGGCCGATGCTTCCGACGGTCCGGGCCAGTTCGCCGATCTGACCAAGTCGGCCGATCTCTATCTGCCGCGCGAGCCGTTCAAGTTCCCGGTGACGGTCATTGCCACTCCGGGCATCAACGACCCCTTCCTCGTGCGGGACGAGATCACGCGCCATTCGCTGGAAGCCGCGGATCTCTACGTCGTGGTGCTGAGTGCGCGCCAGCCGCTCTCGACGGCCGAGCTGGCGACGCTCAGACTGCTGCGGGGCCTGCACAGGGAGCGCATTCTCGTTTTCATCGATCATGTCGACGAGTTGCGCGATGCGGCTGGCGAGGCCCGTAACATCGTCGCCCAGGTGCGTCAGACGCTGGCCCGGGAGTTCCCTTCGGTCGAGATCCCCGTCCTTGCAGGCAGCGCCAAGTGGGCGATCCAGGCGCTCGATCCGAACCGGCTCGACGCGCGCGAGCTGCTGACGCCCTCGCTCCTGGCCTATGCCAAGCACAAAGGAGCGCTGCGGGCCCTCGAGGCCAAGTTTGGCGGGCAGATCCCGCCGGCCGAGGAGGTCTCGGGCGCTCAGCTCGCCCGCATGCTCACGGTCTGCTCGGGATATCCGGAGCTCCGGCGTGAGTTGACAGAGCTGCTGCATCGCAGCCACAGCGCCCATCTCATCAGGCAAATCGCGGCCTACTTCGCGGAGCTGTCTCAGGTCAACGAGGCGTCCGTGCGCGAGGAGATGGTGAAGGTTGCCATCGTCGCGGAAGGTGCCCCCGTCGAAGACACGGCAGATGCCGACCGCGAGCTCAAGCAGGTGCAGGGCGAGCTGGTGCGCATCCAGTCCGTCGCCGCCGAGCTCGAGCGCAACCTCGCCAGCGTCCAGAACACGCTGGGTGAGGTGGTGGCCGAGCACCGGACGCGGCTTTACGAGGGCCTCGCCGAAATCCTGGAAGAGTACGCACGGCGCGAGGGCAACGAGCTCGTGCAGGCCTTTGCCGACGGCCGGGCAAAGCGCCACTGGCGCTGCCATACGAAACCGCTGCGCCAGTTCGTCGAAGCCGAGCTCGTCGCGGCACGCACCGCTGCCGAGGAGCGCATCGCCTCCTCGCCTATCAAGGTCTTCACCGCGCTCAGGGAAACGATGCTGCGCCGGTCGCCCGAGCTGAAGCTGCCGGAAGCCCCGGTGCCGCACCTTGGCCCCAACTCCGTTCGCGTTCCGATCGAGGATTCGATCGCGCTCGATCTCGCCACTCCGGGATCGCTGATCGGCTGGTCGCGCCATCGCACGCCGGAGGAGCACGCCAGCGAGCTCGAGCGCATGCTGATCGAGGAGTTCATGCCGGCGATGGACGAGGTCATCCGGATCGCGAGCGCCGAGCTGCAGCGGCAGACGTCCGACCTGTCGGAGCGCTCGACGGCGATCTCGGTCGCTGTCATCGACGCCTTGCGGAGCCAGAGCGAAGGGTACATCGCGCGCGCCAAGGAGCTGCTCGATGCACGGGAAGCGCGGCCGACTGACGAGCTGAACCAGACGCTACGCCTGACGACTCTGCGGGAGCGGGTGGCCGTGGCAGAGGCGTTGAGCCGTCGCCTCGCGGACCTCAATAACCAGTGCAGCCAGCTCGTCTCATAAAGAGCGGATAATAGGCCGGGCAGGGGTGCCTCTATCCCTGCCTGCCGTCAGGTGCGGGTGCGTCGCTTCTCCTCCGTATGCACG
>JAEZHL010000193.1 GCA_023416575.1 Pseudomonadota bacterium | reverse complement strand
GCCGTGACCAGCATCAGATTGCGCTCACGCAGCACGTCCAGAAGCTGGCGCGCCTCGTCGACGAGATCCGCAGGGAACATGCCTCTCTCCATCAGATCAGGCTGCCGCCGTTTCGGCGCGCCCGTGCGTGGAGGCTAGATCATTTCCGCCCCGAACCGAAGGACCTGGGTGGAGATTTGATGTGCCGGATCGGCCCTCGCCAAGGCTCACGCCGTCCGGGACGACGCCCCGTGAAAAGCGAAGCGACCGCAGATGGTCGTAAAAATTCCGAAGGCGCCATGTGATGACGCCTTCGTGTGCAGTCCGGATCTTTTGAGAATCGAGAAGCGTGCCGGCTAAACGACCGCCAGCTTCTCCGCTTGGTGCAGGAGGCTGTCGAGGGTGGAGCGGCTTTCCGGCCCCATGACGCTGACGGCGCGCTGCTGCGCGGCGAGCCACACGGGATAAGCCTCCTTGATGACGCCGCGTCCCTTGTTCGTCAGGTGCAACCCGCGCCCGCGACGCCCCGCCGGGGGATCCATGATGATCATGTTGAGTGCCAGCAGCCGCTTCAGGTTGCGCGACAGGGTCGACTTCTCGATGTCGAGCGTGAAGCCGATCTCGACGGCGGTGATGCCGTCCTGCTGGGCGAGCTGCGTGAGCAGGGTGAACTGGCTGGCGGTGATGCCGAGCGGACGCATGGCGTCGTCATAGACGCGGGTAATGATGCGGCTGAGCTGACGCACGCGCGTGGCGATACAGCTCGAGGAGGTCGTCTCCGCGATGTTGGCAAGCTCAGCCGTCGCGGTGTCCGGCTCCTGGGTCATTATGTTCATCGGAAGCTCCGGCATCGCCAGTGGAGATACAACGCTTCGTTCTTGATCAACGATTCTTTCCGCCGATGCAAGGAAGCATGATCCCTGGGCCGCCGATTCAGGATGACGGGTTGCATTGCGGCAGCAGCAGCGCCGCGCTCGCCATCGCGGCAATGCCTTCGCGTCGCCCGGTGAAGCCAAGACCCTCTGTTGTCGTCGCTTTCACGCTGACGCGCTCGATGCCGATCTCGAGGATATCCGCGATCGTCGCCCGCATCGTTTCGCGGTGCGGAGAAACCTTCGGCGTTTCGCAGAGCAAGGTGACGTCGACGTTGACGATCCGTCCACCACGCGCGGTGACCCGGCGGGCAGCATCGCGCAGGAACACGTGCGAGGCCGCGCCTTTCCAGCGCGGGTCCGACGGCGGAAAGTGCTGGCCGATGTCGCCATCCGCGAGCGCGCCGAGGATGGCATCCGTCAGCGCATGCAGGCCGACGTCGGCATCGGAATGCCCCTCGAGGGCCATGTCGTGGGGAACGCGGACGCCGCACAGCCAGACGTGGTCGCCCGCGCAAAAGCGATGGACGTCGAACCCGTTGCCGGTGCGCATCTCCAACTGTTCGGCTTGCGGGGCGATGAGGCGCTCTGCCAACGCGAAATCCTCCTGGTCGGTGAGTTTGAAATTGCGCTCGCTGCCGGGCACGAGGGCGACGTTGAGGCCTGCCCATTCGGCAATCGAAGCATCGTCGGTGAAATCGCTGCGGCCCGCAGCATGTGCCGCCGCGTGTGCGGTCAGGATGTCGGAAAAGCGGAACCCTTGCGGTGTCTGGGCGCGCCAGAGCCCATCGCGCGGCACCGTTCCGGTGATGATGCCGTCGGCGCCGGCACGCTTCAGGGTGTCGATCACGGGGAGGGCGGCGATCGCTCCGTGATGCGATTGGAGTGCTGCAATCACGCCGTCGATCACGTCCGCACCGACGAGTGCGCGGGCGGCATCGTGGATGAGCACGACATCGGGCGAGGGATCGGTCGCGAGTGCCTGCAAGCCGGCGCGGACCGAATCCTGGCGCGCCGCGCCGCCCGCAACGGCAGGGCGCAGCGGCGCATCCATTCCGGCGCAGCAGGCCTCGTACAGCGCGCGATCGTCGGGATGGATGACGACCTGGATCGAGTTGACCTTGGGATGGGTGGCGAAGGCCGCGATGGCGCGGGCCAGCACCGGCCGGCCACCGAGCATCCTGTACTGCTTCGGAGGAGTTGCCCCCGATGCAGCGCGTGTGCCGCGACCTGCGGCGACGATGAGCACGGCAACGTGCACGATGATGGCCTCCAGCGCCTCTCAAACCCCGGACTGGCCGGCTGGTGAAGCCTTAAAGTCCTTGGTGGTCCAGTGCAATGTCGAAGCCACGGATTGAATTCGCACTTGCGAAGTGAATGACCCTCGCCTAATCTGCACAAACATTCGGCATGAATAGAACGTGATCAAATAACAGGCAGAAGGCTCGTGCAGCCGTCCAACTCTCTCTCCATCGGGCCTATTCGCCTCGACAACCCGGTCATGCTGGCGCCCATGTCCGGGGTCACGGACCTGCCGTTCCGCCAGCTCGCCCAGCGGCTCGGGGCCGGTCTCGTCGTTTCCGAGATGGTGGCCAGCGAGGAGCTGGCACGTCAGCGCCCGGACGTCCTGCGCAGAGCGGTAGGCGACGGCATCGCTCCCTTCGTCATCCAGCTGGCTGGCCGCGAGGCACGCTGGATGGGGGAGGGCGCCCGCATCGCGGAGGATCTCGGCGCCGACGTCATCGACATCAACATGGGCTGCCCGGCGCGTGCCGTGACGGGAAAGCTCTCCGGCTCGGCGCTGATGCGCGATCCCGATCATGCCATATCGCTGATCGAGGCGGTGCTCGCCAACGTGCGCGTGCCCGTGACGCTCAAGATGCGCATGGGCTGGGACCACGATGACCTCAACGCGCCGGAGCTCGCCCGCCGCGCGGAAGCGGCCGGTGTCGGGCTGATCACGGTGCATGGGCGCACGCGCTGCCAGTTCTTCAAGGGCAAGGCCGACTGGGCCTTCGTCCGCCGCGTCAAGGAGGCGGTGTCCGTTCCGGTCGTCGTCAACGGTGACATCTGTTCGGTTGCGGATGCAAAGTCGGCCCTGGCCGCGTCGGGTGCCGATGGCGTCATGGTCGGCCGCGGCGCCTACGGCGCGCCCTGGTTGCCGGGACGCATCGCGGCAGCGCTCGCCACCGGGACCGATCCCGGCCCGCCTCCGCTCGCCGAGCAGTGCCGCATCGCGGCCGAGCACATCGGCCACATGCTGCACCATTACGGCCGCTATCTCGGGCTGCGCAACGCCCGCAAGCACATCGGCTGGTACCTGGAGCAGAGCGGGCTCGGCAAGGAAACCGTGAAGGCCTGGCGCGCGCAGCTCTGTCAGGACGATGATGCCGACCGGGTGCTGCGCCGCCTCGGTGATTTCTCTACTCAGGCCGAGGAGCTTGCAGCATGAGCATGCCTCTTGCCCAAGACCGCACCCCGCCGGCAGCCACAACCGGCGGTCCCCGGCACATCCAGCATGACCTGCTGCTCGCGGCGCTGCCGCATCCGATCCTGACCCTCGCCGAGGGCGAGCGCATCGTCTACGCCAATCCGGCAGCCGAGCAGTTCTTCTCCGCCGGCCAGGCGATGCTCAAGCGCCAGCGGCTCGCCGATCTCGTCGCCTTCGGCTCGCCGCTCGTCAGCCTCGTCGAGAAGGTTCGCAATACCGGCTTGTCGGTCAACGAATACGGTATCGAGGTCGTCATACCCCGGCACGACGGACCGAAGCTGGTCGATGCCCACGGCGGGCCACTGCCCGAACAGCCGTCGCTGATCGTGCTCATGCTGCAGCAGCGGTCCATGGCGCAGATGATCGAGCGCCAGCTCACGCACCGGGCAGCGGCGCGCTCGGTCTCGGGCATGGCGGCAATGCTCGCCCATGAGATCAAGAACCCGCTGTCGGGCATCCGCGGCGCCGCCCAGCTGATCGAGCCAGGCCTCAGCCCCGCCGACCGTTCGCTGGCCCAGCTCATCCGTAACGAGACCGATCGCATCCGCGACCTCGTCGATCGCATGGAGGTGTTCGGTGACGAGCGCCCGCTGGCCAAGGGCCCTGTCAACATCCACGACGTGCTCGATCACGTCTGCCAGCTCGCCAGCAGCGGCTTCGGACGCGAGATCAGGTTCCAGATGCGCTACGATCCCTCGCTGCCGCCCGTGCCGGCCAATCGCGACAAGCTGGTGCAGGCGTTCCTCAATCTCGTGAAGAACGCCGCCGAAGCCATCGACGAGGGTGGCGAAAGCGGCCGCATCATTTTGACGACGGCGTTCCGGCCCGGTGTGCGCCTGTCGGTACCAGGCAGCGGCGCCCGCGTCAGCCTGCCACTGATGATCGAGGTGGAGGACAACGGCACGGGGGTGCCGGACCACCTCAAGCCGCACCTCTTCGACGCGTTCGTCACGACCAAGCGCAGCGGCTCCGGCCTCGGCCTCGCTCTCGTCGCCAAGATCATCGGCGATCACGGCGGCGTTATCGAATGCGAGTCCGAGCCGCGCCGCACGATTTTCCGCGTTCTGCTGCCCATGCAGGATGCACGCCTCGAGACCAGCCAACCGGGATAGCCTCCATGCCACGCGGCACCATTCTCATCGCCGACGACGACAGCGCGATCCGCACCGTGCTCAACCAGGCGCTGGCGCGCGCCGGATACCTGCCGCGAGCGACCGGCAACGCGGCGACGCTCTGGCGGTGGGTCAGCCAGGGGGAGGGCGATGTCGTCATCACCGACGTCGTCATGCCCGATGAGAACGCGTTCGACCTCATCCCGCGCATGAAGAAGGCGCGGCCCGAGCTGCCGATCATCGTTATGAGCGCGCAGAACACGCTGATGACGGCGCTGTCGGCGGCCGAGAAGGGCGCGTTCGAGTACCTGCCGAAGCCGTTCGATCTCAACGAGCTGGTGAGTGTCGTCGGGCGGGCCCTGTCGGAGCCGAGCCGCCGCGCCGTGCGCACCACACCCGAGGCCGAGCCCGACGATCTGCCGCTGATCGGCCGCTCGCCCGCGATGCAGGAGATCTACCGCGTCATCGCCCGCCTCACGCAGACCGACCTGACGGTGATGATCTCGGGCGAGTCCGGCACGGGCAAGGAGCTGGTCGCACGCGTTCTCCATGATTACGGGCGCCGCCGCAGCGGGCCGTTCGTGGCCATCAACATGGCCGCGATCCCCCGCGAGCTTATCGAAAGCGAGCTGTTCGGTCACGAGAAGGGGGCATTCACGGGCGCCCACTCGCGCATGCAGGGGCGCTTCGAGCAGGCCGAGGGCGGCACCCTGTTCCTGGACGAGATCGGCGACATGCCGATGGAGGCGCAGACGCGGCTGCTCAGGGTGTTGCAGGAGGGCGAGTACACGACCGTCGGCGGACGCATTCCGCTGCGCACGGACGTCCGGATCATCGCCGCCACCCACCGCGAGCTGAAGAGCCAGATCCAGCAGGGCCTGTTCCGCGAGGACCTCTACTACCGGCTCAACGTCGTGCCGCTGCGCCTGCCGCCGCTGCGCGAGCGCCTCGGCGACATCGACGATCTCGTGCGTCACTTCCTGCGTGGGGCCGCCCGCAACGGCTATGGCCAGAAGGTGATCGACGCGGCAGCGCTGGAGCGCCTGAAGCGGCACACCTGGCCCGGCAACGTCCGTGAGCTGGAGAACCTTGTCCGGCGGTTGGTCGCGCTCTATCCGCAGGATACGATCACGGCGGAGACGGTCGACAACGAGCTCGGCCAGGCGCTGACCACGCGCAGCGAGGAGAAGCAGATCTCAGCCGATGCCTCGCTCGCGGAGCTCGTCGAGGGTTACCTCGGCGGCTACTTCGCGCGCTACGGACGTGATCTGCCGCCGCCAGGGCTCTACGACCGCATCATCCGCGAGGTGGAGCAGCCACTCATCGCGGCGGCGCTGGCCGCCACCCGTGGCAATCAGATCCGCGCAGCCGAGCTGTTGGGCCTCAACCGCAACACGTTGCGCAGCCGCATCAAGGATCTTGATATCCAGGTGTTCAGGTCACCGGGCGGTTAGGGTCCGAAGGGCTGAAGGGACGTTTCAGCGGATGCAATTCGGGCAGTTCTTGAGCATCTGCTTTCGCGTTTTGTGCATACGATTCATCATGTTCGTCGTCTCCCTCAACGCCCTCTGGCGCTGTGAAACTGATTGCTGCAATTGAATGTGGTTCATTTGGAGATCCTTCGTCGGCACGGACGTCTGGGCCGGGACATCTATGGCTTGGTGCCTTTTGATGGCGGATCCTGGTCGATCCCCTGCGTGAGCGCATGGCGCAACGAGCAAGAAACCGATGAATGTCCATGCGAATGAATTGATGCAGATTGCTGACATCGCTTACCTCGCGAACCCGGTCGACATACTACTCTGCATACGCATGTTATCACCCGGATAGGACGCATACAGCCGGAAAAGAGTGGTGACACCGGCACTTGGCCGGTTGTGTGGATGCAACCCTGTGTGCCGCGCCGGACCCAGGCATCGAGCGGGTGCCTTGACGCGCAGCAACCCTGGGGAGTATCGGTAATCATGTCGCGAAAATGTCACAGTTTGTCGGCTGATCTGTGATCACCGGGCGCCAGCGCGCTGCCATCAATGTGACCGAATAGCTACGTACCAGAGCCGAGCCGAACGCAGTCCGACCGGTCACCGGGGGAGGGGTCATGCATCGCGCGACGGGACCGATGAGAGGCGTTTTGGATGACATCCGCTGATCCCGATCTGGCGAACGACAGTGTGGTCGGGAACGGCCGATTGCCGTTTCCCGAGGCCAACCCGCTCGCCTTCTGGATCGGTCTGACAATCGTCATCCTGTCGCTCGTCTCCGGCCTCGCGACCTATCTCATCCTGACCGGCCTCACGCCGATCGTGCCGCGCAATGACATCGTCCTGGCGGTGTTGCTCATCAACGTGGTGCTGATCGTGGCCATGATCGCCGTGATCGGCTGGCAGGCGATCGGGCTCGCGAAGGCATGGCGGGACAAGGAAGCCGGCGCCCGTCTGCACATTCGCATCGTCGGCCTGTTCAGCATCATCGCAGCATTGCCGGCGATCCTTCTCGCCATTGGCGCGACGACGACGTTCTCGCGCTCGCTCGACAGCTGGTTCACGAGCCGGACGCGGGAGATCATCGCCAACTCGCTCGACGTGGCGAACGCCTATCTCGAGGAGCACGGACAGGTCATACGCACCGACATCGTCAACATGGCCAAGGACCTCGACGATGCGGCCGATACGCTCCGCAACGATCCCGAGCAGTTCCGTAGCCAGGTGCTCGCCCATGCGGGCCTGCGTGATCTGCCGGCTGCCTATGTCATCGATGCGCAGGGCCGTCCGCTCGTCAGTGCCATCGAGGACGAGCGGCTGCCCTATATCCCGCCGCCGGTTTCGGTGATCGCACAGGCCGCGGCCGGGCATGTGCCGTTGCTGATGCCGTCCAACAACTACCGGGTCGGCGCGATCGCCAGGCTCAATGCCTATCCCGGGTCCTACCTCTACGTCGTACGCGGCGTCAGCCCCAAGGTGATGGGGCATCTGCGGCGGACCCAGGCCGGCGTTGCCGAGTACGAGGAGCTGCGCGCGCGGCGCGGTGGCCTCAAGATCGCGCACGGGCTCATGTATTTCATGATCTCGCTGACGGCGCTGCTCGCTGCGATCTGGGCCGGCCTCTGGTTCGCGGGCCGTTTCGTCGCGCCGATCCGCCGCTTGATCGCGGGCGCCCAGGAGGTCTCACGCGGCGACCTCAACGTGACGCTGCCGATCCGGCGCGGGGAGGGTGATCTGCGCCGCCTGTCACAGACCTTCAACACGATGACGTCCGAGCTCAAGACGCAGCGTGACGCGCTTGTCTCGGCCAACGAGCAGCTTCTCGAGCGCCGGCGCTTCATCGAGGCGGTGCTGACGGGTGTGTCAGCGGGCGTGCTCGGGCTCGATCGACAGGGCTGCATCACGCTCGCCAACCGCTCGGCGGAGCGGCTCCTCGGCGCCAGCGCGGAGGATCTCGTCGGCCGCCGGCTCAACGACGCGGTGCCCGAGCTCGGCGCCCTGTTCGACAAGGCCGAGGAAGAGCGAATCACCTATCGCCTGCAGCATCAGGTGAAGCTGACCAACAACAACGGCGAGGAGCGCATACTCGCGGTGCGGTTCACACGGGAGCTGGAGCAAGGCGAGGAGCAGGGGACGGTCGTCACGGTCGACGACATCACCGAGCTGGTCTCCGCGCAACGCACCTCCGCCTGGGCCGACGTCGCCCGCCGCATCGCCCACGAGATCAAGAACCCACTGACGCCGATCATCCTCTCGGCCGAGCGCATCCGCCGCAAATACGGCAAGGTGATCACGGAGGATCGCGAGGTCTTCGACAAGCTGACGGCAACGATCGAGCGGCAGGCCGGCGACATCAAGAGCATGGTCGACGAGTTCGCATCGTTCGCCCGCGTGCCGAAGCCCGTGATGGAGCAGGGGGATCTGCGCGATGCGGTGCAGGAGCCGGTGATCCTGTTCCGCGAGGGCCATCCGAACATCAGGTACGTGCTGGACATGCCGCCTGAGCCGGTCGTCGGATCGTTCGACCGGCGCTTGATCACGCAGGCAATGACGAATCTCATCAAGAACGCGACCGAGGCGGTCGAGCAGGCGGCCGAGACAGCTGAACCGGGCTGGTCGGGGGCCGTCGAGGCCGTGTTGCGCGCCTGCGGCGACCGATTCGAGATCGAGGTGATCGACAACGGCATCGGCCTGCCGAAGCAGAACCGCTCGCGCCTGCTCGAGCCCTATGTGACGAACAAGGGCCACAAGGGGACGGGCCTCGGCCTTGCAATCGTCCAAAAAATCGTCGAGCAGCACGAAGGCATGCTGGCGCTGGAGGATGCTCCGGCAGGACCTCAGCGCAGCCGCGGTGCACTCGTCCGCATCACGCTTCCAGTTCGCACCGAGTCCGCAAGTAGACCTGACGTCAAGTCCGAGGCCGCCGAGTAGGGCGCCGCGGAAGGGACAATTTACGTTCGCCGAGGAAAGGGAGTATCCGATGGCGTCTGACATCCTGGTTGTCGACGACGAAGCCGACATCCGCGATCTCGTTTCGGGAATTCTCGAAGACGAGGGGCATCGCTGCCGGCTGGCGCGCGACAGCGACGAGGCACTGCGCGCGATCGAGGAGCGCCGGCCGCATCTCGTCATTCTCGACATCTGGCTTCAAGGTAGCCGCCTCGACGGCCTCGAGGTGCTGTCGATCATCAAGAAGGTGCACCCCGATCTCCCCGTGGTCATCATCTCGGGCCATGGCAACATCGAGACGGCCGTCACCGCCATCAGGCGCGGCGCCTACGATTACATCGAGAAACCGTTCAAGTCGGACCGGCTGATCCTGGTGACGATGCGGGCGCTCGAGGCCTACAGCCTCCGCCGCGAGGTCCGGCAGCTCAAGGAGCGCTCGACCCAGAGCGCCGAGATGATCGGTCGCTCGACCGCCATCAACCAGCTGCGCGCGCAGCTCGATCGGGTGGCTCCGACGAACAGCCGCGTGCTCATCCGCGGTGCGTCCGGCGCCGGCAAGGAGCTCGCCGCGCGCGTCCTGCATTCAAAGTCGGGCCGTGCCGACGGACCGTTCGTGGTCCTCAATGCAGCGGCCATGGTTCCCGATCGCGTCGAGGAGGAGCTGTTCGGCACGGAGGATCGCACCGGCGGCCCGCGTAAGGTCGGCGCGCTCGAGGAGGGGCACGGCGGCACGCTCTACATCGACGAGGTCGCCGATATGCCGCTCGAGACGCAGGGCAAGGTCCTGCGGGTGCTCGTGGAGCAGAAATTCCTGCGCCTCGGCGGCAGCCAGAAGGTGTCGGTCGACGTGCGCATCATCTCGTCGACGAGCCGTGATCTCGAGCGCGAAATGGCCGATGGCCGGTTCCGCGAGGACCTCTATCATCGCCTCAACGTGGTGCCGCTGCGCGTGCCCGGCCTTGCCGAGCGGCGCGAGGACATCCCCGATCTCGTCAACTACTTCGTCCAGCAGATCGCTCACAGCTCCGGCCTCGCCCCCCGTCGCATCGGCGAGGACGCCATCGCCGTGCTGCAGGCGCACGACTGGCCCGGCAATGTGCGCGAGCTGCGGAACAACATCGAACGGCTGATGATCCTGTGCGGCGGCGATCCCGACGCGGTGATCACGGCCGAGATGCTGCCGGACGAGATCGGCTCCAACGTGCCGTTGCCGGTCAACGGCGGCGCCGAGCATCTGATGTCGCTGCCGCTGCGCGAGGCGCGGGAGATTTTCGAGCGCGAGTACCTGCTGGCGCAGATCAACCGCTTCGGCGGAAACATTTCGCGCACGGCCGAGTTCGTCGGGATGGAGCGCTCGGCCCTGCACCGCAAGCTGCGCGCGCTCGGTGTCAGCTCCGATCATCGCTCGGGCCTCGTCGCCGGCCAAGGCTAGACGGAAGCTGTGTTTTCGAGTTGAAGCTGTGTTTTCGAGTTGAGGTGTGCGGCAAGGTCGGCTAAACGGCTCGGCCCAAGCACGTCAAGTGCGCGTCGCACTAAGGCTCTCACGGCATGAAGGTCATCATCTGCGGCGCGGGACAGGTCGGATTGGGCATCGCCGAGCGGCTTGCTGCCGAAGGCAACGACGTCTCGATCATCGACATCAATCCCGCCCTCGTGCAGCGCGCCAACGACGTCCTGGAGGTCCGCGCGACCACCGGCAACGGCGCCCATCCGGATGTGCTGGAGCGTGCCGGCGCGCGCGAGGCCGACATGCTGATCGCGGTCACGCTGGCGGACGAGGTGAACATGGTCGCCTGCCAGGTCGCGCATAGCATCTTTGATATCCCGACCAAGATCGCCCGGGTGCGCGCCCAGAGCTATCTCGCCAAGGATTATGCGTCGCTGTTCTCGCGCCCGAGTCTGGCCATCGACTTCATCATCTCGCCCGAGGTCGAGGTCGGGAACATGGTGCTGCGGCGGCTGCAGCTGCCGGGTGCGTTTGAGACGCTGAGCTTCGCCGACGGGCGGGTGCTGGCCGTCGGCATCTCTTGCGGCGAGGACTGCCCCGTGGTCGACACGCCGATCCGGCAGCTCAGCGAGCTGTTCCCGGATCTGCCGGCCGTCATCGTCGCCGTCGTGCGCAGGGGCATGCTCTTCATCCCTCATCAGGATCAGCAACTCGAGGTCGGCGACGACGTCTACGTGATCGCGCCCGCCGATCAGATTGCGCGGACGCTCAAGATCTTCGGCCACGAGGAGCCCATCGCCCGGCGGATCATCATCGCCGGCGGCGGCAACATCGGCCTCTACGTGGCCCGCGCCATGGAGGCGCGCGATCAGATCGTGCGCACGGCGGTGATCGAGAACAACCGCGCGCGGGCGATGGAGGTCTCCGAGGACCTCAACCGCACGGTCGTGCTGCATGGCAGCTCGCTATCCGAGGAACTGCTGCGTGAGGCGGAGGTGCAGTCGGCCGACACACTGCTGGCGGTCACCAATGACGACCAGGTCAACATCCTGACCTCGATGTTGGCCAAGCACCTGGGCTGCATGCGCACCCTCTGCCTCATCAACAGCACCGGCTACACGCCGATGATGCGCTCGTTCGGTATCGATGCCCAGATC
>JAEZHL010000130.1 GCA_023416575.1 Pseudomonadota bacterium | reverse complement strand
GACGAGCGTTCCCGACCCGTTTGGCAAGTTCGAGAGCTTCGCGCATCACAACAATGCGATGCTGCGCGCATTCCTCGACCGTTTCGGCTTCGAGTACGAGTTCTTCTCGGCAACCGCCTGCTACAAGGCCGGCCGGTTCGACGCCATGCTGCTGAAGATGCTCGAGGTCTACGATGAGGTGAAGGCGATCATCCTGCCGACCCTCGGGCCTGAGCGGCGTGCGACCTACTCCCCGTTCCTGCCGGTCTGCCCGCGCACCGGGCACGTGCTGCAGGTGCCGACGCTCGAGCGCCATCCCGACCGGGGCACCATCGTCTATGCCGATCCGGAAACCGGCGAGAAGGTCGAGACCCCGGTCACGGGTGGCCGCGTGAAGTGCCAGTGGAAAGCCGACTGGGCCCTCAGGTGGGCAGCACTCGGCGTCGACTACGAGATGTCCGGCAAGGACCTGATCGATTCCGTCACGCTGTCCTCGAAGATCTGCCGCGCGCTCGGCGCCACGCCGCCCGAGACCTTCATCTACGAGCTGTTCCTCGACGATAAGGGCCAGAAGATCTCGAAATCGAAGGGCAACGGCCTGACGATCGAAGAGTGGCTGACCTACGCGAGCCCGGAGAGCCTGTCGCTCTTCATGTTCCAGAAGCCGAAATCGGCCAAGAAGCTCTACTTCGACGTCATTCCGCGTGCGGTCGATGATTATCTGCAGCTGCTCGCCGCTTATCCTGCGCAGGGAGCCAAGGAGCAACTCGACAATCCGGCGTGGCACATCCATGCGGGCGAGCCGCCGGCGGCAGAGTTGCCGATCAGCTTCGGGTTGCTTCTGAACCTCGTCGCCGCATCAAATGCCGAGGACAAATCGGTGCTCTGGGGCTTCATTCGCCGGCACGCGGCAGACGCCACGCCGGAGAAGTACCCGGTCCTCGATCACCTCGCCGGCTATGCGGTCGCCTACTACCGCGATTTCGTTCGGCCGACGAAGTCGTTCCGCGCCCCCGATGAGACAGAGCGCAAAGCGCTGGAGGTGCTCGATCAGGAGCTCGGCCGCGCCGCGCCCGATGCGACAGCCGAGGACCTGCAGAACATCGTCTACGAAGTCGGCAAGTCGAACGGTTTTGCGGACAAGCTGCGCGACTGGTTCCGGGCGATCTACGAGGTCCTGCTCGGCCAATCGCAGGGGCCGCGGTTCGGCTCGTTCATCGAGCTCTATGGTATCGAGGAGACACGGGCACTGATCCGCAAGGCTCTTTCGGGTGAGCTGACAAACGCGGCGGCGGCCTGAACGGCCCCGCTGAAAGTCAGCTTGCGGTATCGAGTAGCTCGGGCGCCCGTCGCCAGGATATAGACGCTTCTTGGAGCCTCGCGCCGCTTGCCGCGCGCTCCGTGGGCGGCAGGACGTCGACACTCGGCCAGAGACCGGTGACGAGCGCTTCGGCATAGCCGTCGACATGGCCGGCCTGCCGTAGGGCCGCGGCCGCGCCCTGGTGATCGTAGGCAAGCTGGCAGATCGACATCCGCAGCCCATCGGCATCGGCGCGCACGCGGCCGTACCAGCAATCCGGTGTGCCGTCGTTGGCCGGCATTCCGATGACACCCGGGTTGAACCAGAGCCCGTTTGGCAACTGCTCGATGAACGGCAGACCAGCGTGCCCAGCGATGATCACGTCGCAGTCGGCGACACTCAGCTCCTCGAGCAGCGCCTGCCGGTCGGAGGCGAACAGGAACCTGTTGTTCAGAGCCACTCCGCCATGAATGACGCGGAAGCGGTGATCCGCATAGCAGAACGAGAGCTGCGATGGCAGCTGACGCATCCAAGCGCGGCTCTCGTCGCTGACACGATTGTTGGCATAGGCGTACCAGCCCTTTGCGAGCTGATCGCAGGCGCTGCCTTCCTCGAAGCCGCACCCGCAATCGGCGGCCCCCGCAGCCAATTGCTCCTCGCAATTCCCGGCGATGATCTGGATGCCCCATTCGCGAAACAGCTGAACTGTCTCTTCCGGGTGGGCGCAGTAAGCGACGATGTCGCCTGTACAGATGATATGACTGGCGGGGATGCCAAGCTTCTCAGCCTCGGCCTGCATTGCCTGACTGGCGTGCAAATTGGAATAAGGGCCGCCGAAGATGATCAGCTCGTGATCTGACGACAGCTCGCGCAAAGGTCGCCTCCCATCGCGGCACTGGAGTTGCCGACCTTCTCCCTAACAGTCGCGAACGATCTGGCTCAAATCAATCGTTGGTGACGCGCCCTCAACCAATCCGCCGCCGGCGACGCGGACGGATCTCGCCGTCCCGGCTCTGCATCGCGGAGAGATCGAGACGCCAGATGCGCGCCAGAATATCGAGGAACCGCCCTTCCCGTTCGCGGACTTGCGCTGGCGTCCATGCTTCGGCGGCGGCCATCTCGCGGGTAATGGCGGGCATCTCACCATCGTCTCGGAAGTAGACGGCCTTCTTGCGCGCGAAATCCTGATTGCTGGCCTTGTCGTTCTGGCTGCGCCGGACGAGCACGAGATTCCCGAGCGACTGGGTCAGCAGCTCGCGCTCGTCGTTGTCCGGAAACCACTCGCGCCACAAACCATTGCGGCCCGGGCTCTGCGGCAGGACGTGCTCGACGGTCCACTCCACAGGGTCGAGATGCTGCGGAGAACCAGCCAGCTCGTCGTTGAGGCGCAGCAGCACGAGCTTGCACGTCAGCGGATGCCGCTCGTGCAGGTTACGCAAGTTGTAGGTGATATGGCGCTGCTCATCGCGCGTGAGGATGCACGGGGAGCGCTCAGGATCGAAAAGGCTGTTATCGCCGATCGCGGAGAGGACGCCTGCGAAGCGCGTCGTGCGCTTCCCCGCGCCGATGCACAGCAAGCGCAAGGCATATGCGAACGGCTCGATGAGCTCGAGATAGCGCAGCATCTGAACCGGATCGTTCCGGGAAATGCTCAGCCATTTGACCGTGGCCGGTACCCATTCCGAGCTGCCGAGCCAAGCGAGGTATGCAAGCCGGTTGCTGATCTCGGCTGATTGAGGCGCACCCGAATGGTGCGCGCGGCAAACCAGATCGAAGGCCTCCGCCATCGGCAGCAGCAGGTTTGTGACAAAGGGCTCGCTGCCGCCCGCTTCGGCACGCACAGCGCGGATGCCAGCGATGATGGGCAAGCGCGCCTTGCCTTCGATGACACGCAGATGGCTGAAGAAGGCATCGAACTCGTTGCCGAGCCGCTGTTCGGCTTCTTTCCACCGGGCGAGCAACTCATCGGCGCGCTCGTGCGGAATGCCGCCGAGCACCTCTGCCTTGATGATGTCCTTGCGGGCGAGCGGCCGGCCGCGATCATTGAGGACGGAGAACATCCGATGCCCATGATCGATGTCGTTGGTGACGATGACGACGGCGTGGCACCGGGTCAGCACATAGTCGAGCAGGCGCCGGCGCTCGGCAGCGGGCATCGCCCGCAGCTCGCCCATGAAATGTTCCCGGACCTCCAATATGGCCTGAGGTCCCGGCTCGGAGAGTTCGCCAGCAGGCGTCGAAAAGCAGGCATTCGGATCGAGAACGTGCGCGATCAGAAAGGCGTTGTCGCTGTCGCGGAGCTCCAATCTGTAGCCGCTCCCTCCAGTCGACGAACCGAGTGAGATCAGCCGATCGAGAGGCGCGGCGGCGCTGGCGGCATCGTCGTCGTCGCACGCCAGATCCCGCAGCACGGCCAGCAGGATCGTCAGCGTGATCAAGCGCTGCTGGCCATCCACGATATCGAGGACGCGTGGCGAGCTTGGCAGGCCGTTCTGCCAGTCCGCTTTCCCGCCCGTGTCGGTCAGGAGGATGGCACCCAGAAAGTAATTGGGCTCTACGGGCTCCTGCTCCTCGCCGATGGCCAGGAGAATGTCGTCGAGAAGCTGTCCGGCTTCCTTGACGGTCCACGAGTAGCGGCGTTGGTAGGAGGGGACCGCAAACCGGAACGGGTCAGAGAAAAGCTCGGTGATGCGAAGCGGCGCAGTGAAGATGCCTGGCAACATCTGGTACTTGTGTTCTTAGGGCGGGTTGGGCTCGCCCGGCGCGGTGATCCAGGCAAACGTTAACATCGGGCCGGCCGGGGGAACAGGCCGCCATGCTAAGATTTTCGCGGCTTGTACATAAGTTATCGCACCTCAGGTGCACCTCACCTGCTCGCCTCATGGGGACTCGATAGTGACTATTCACGGCGAAGACGCGGTCTCATCCTCCGTCTACAAGATCTTGACTCATGAAGACTGGCAGAGCGCATGCCAGACGGGCGCGTATGCCGGTTCGGCCGACGATGAGCGCGACGGCTTCATTCATCTCTCCGCAGCCAATCAGGTCGCCGCGACCGCAGCGAGGCATTTTCGTGGTCGGAATGGTCTCGTCCTGGTGGCCCTCGACACCGGCAAGCTCGGTGCGGCGCTGAAGTGGGAGCCCTCGCGCGGCGGCGATCTGTTCCCGCACTACTACGGCGCGCTGCCCGTGACTGCCGCGCTCTGGTCCCGACCACTTGAACTCGGGGCGGATGGTGTGCCCGTGATGCCTGAGGAGATCAGCGCATGTTGAGAACGACGCTCGAGCTCGCCCGCCCGTTGCTGTTCGCCCTCGACCCCGAGAATGCCCACGAGGTGACCTTACGGACCCTCGAGTCGGGCCTCTATCCGCGCGCTGCCGGTGCGCCCGACCCGCGGCTCGCCGTCAACCTCTGGGACCTCCAGTTCCCCAACCCCGTCGGCATCGCGGCAGGCTTCGACAAGGATGCCCGCGTGCCGGATGCCATTCTGCGGATCGGCTTCGGCTACGCGGAAATCGGCAGTGTCACGCCGCTGCCGCAGCCGGGCAATCCGCGCCCGCGCGTATTCCGCCTGATCGGCCATCGCGCCATCATCAACCGGCTGGGCTTCAACAGCGGCGGCCATGACGCGGCGCTGAGGCGCCTTCAGCGGCGGCCGAAGCTCGGGGTCGTCGGCGTGAACATCGGGGCCAACAAGGACTCGCCGGACCGCACCGCGGACTACATCCTCGGGATCGAGCGGTTCTACGACGTCGCGAGCTATCTGGCGGTCAACATCTCTTCCCCGAACACGCCGGGGCTACGCGATCTCCAGGCCCCTGCCGCGCTCGACGAGCTCCTGGAGCGGGTGATGGCAGCGCGGGCCCGTCGCGTCGCAGACGGCGCGCGACAGGTGCCGATCATCGTCAAGATCGCGCCGGACGTCGCGGAGGAAGACTTGCCAGCCATCGCGGACCGCCTCGTGGCTCATCAGGTGGACGGGATCGCTGTCTCGAATACCACCCTGACCCGGCCCGGCCTGACCGGCAACCCGACGGCGCAAGAGGCCGGCGGTCTCTCCGGCCGGCCGCTCTTCGCGCGCTCGACGGCGATGTTGGCGCGTGTCTACCAGGTGACCGGCGGGCGCGTGCCGCTGATCGGCATCGGCGGCATCGACAGTCCCGAGGCGGCACTCGCGAAGATCGAAGCTGGGGCGACGCTGCTGCAGCTCTACACCGGCCTCATCTACGAGGGACCGGGGCTCATCGAGCGCATCAATGCGCATCTCGCCGCCGCCGTTGCGCAGGCGGGCGTGCCCTCCATCACCGCGCTCGTCGGCACGAAGGCGGCCGAATGGGCCAAACGGCCTCTCAACGCGTAATCGACGGGGCCTCGACCGGACGCGGGAACGAGGCCCTCTCGAGCGCCGGGAAACGCGCGAGCAGGGTCAGGGCGCGTACGATGTTGAACACCAGCATCGACGCCCAAAGGCCGTGGTTGCCGTAGAGGGGATGTAGCACTACCCAGGCTGCGGCGAACACCATGCAGCTGATGATCATCATGTTGCGCATGTCGGCCGAGCGCGTCGCGCCGATGAAGATCCCGTCGAGCTGGAAGCACCAGACACCGACGATCGGGGTGAGCGCCGCCCAGATCAAATACGCGCGCGCCGCAGCACGCACGTCCTCACTGGTCGTCATGAAGTCGATGATGAATGGCCCGGCGAGCCAAATCCCGAGCGAGAGGACGACGCCGACTGCACCAGCCCAGATGGTCGACAGCTGCACCGCCTCGCGGAAGCGCGCCTGAACACGGGCACCAATGGAGCGGCCCACGAGAGCTTCCGCCGCAAAGGCAAAGCCATCGAGCAGGTAGACCGTCACCATCGTCATGGAGGTCAGGAGCGCGTTGGCGGCGAGCGTCTGGTCGCCCGCACGCGCGCCCTGGGCAGTGAAGAACACAATGACCGACAGGGCACAAACCGTGCGGATCATGATGTCGGTGTTGACTTGGAACGTCCGCTTCATGCGGGCAAGATCGACCACCTGCGCCAGCGAGGCAGCCGCGCCGTGCCGGGCGAGATCGGCGCGCGCCAGATAGAGCCCCAGTCCGGCGGCGAGCCATTCCGCCAGAAGTGCAGCCGCGGCCACGCCCGGAATACCGAGCTCCAGGCCCATGACGAAGACCACGGCCAACAGCACGTTCAGGAGATTCAGGAACAGCTGGATGACGAAGGCCAGCCCCGCGCGGCCCATGCCGATGAACCAGCCGAGCAGCGCGAAGTTGATGAGTCCCGCAGGTGCCGCCCAGATCCGGATCGCGAAATACGTATGCGCCGCGTCTTCGACCGCCTCGGAGGCTCCCATGATGCGGAAAGCGGCAAACGCGATCAGGGTTTGGGCCAGGATCATTGCGACCCCACCGGCCACGGCGATGATGAGGGCCCGATAGAGGTTCGCGGCGACCTCCCCCTTGTCCCCAGCGCCGAGCGCCTGGGCTGTCAGCCCCGTGGTCCCCATGCGCAGGAAGCCGAACGCCCAGTAGAGGAAATTGAAGATCGTAGCGCCGATCGCCACGGCACCGATGAGGTGCGCATGGCCGAGCTGCCCGATGACGACAGTATCGGCGAAGCCGATCAGCGGCACCGTGGCATTCGAGATCATGATCGGGAGCGCGATTGCCACCACGTCGCGGTGGCCAATCGGCCGCGCGCCAAGGGGCTGGCCCATATCCTTCGTTTGCGGTTCCATGGTGAGAATGAGGCGAGCCGCTCAGCTCCGGTCGCTGCGACGCCCCATGCCGACGAGCCGCGCAATGAACCAGATCGGGATGACGATCACCGCGCCGACCAGGAAATGCTGCAGCAGCCATTCGATCGAGCCGAAGCCCATATCGTAGATGCGGCGCACCAGAAGGTCGAGGTGGTAGAGCACGTTGCCCGGCGTGATGCCGAACGCCGTCATGACGACGCCGACCACGATCGACAACAGCACCAGACGAATGACCACACCGGCGGGATTGCCACCGAAGAACCGATCGTGTTGCATATTCTACAGCCTCATGCTGAGCCGGCGCGCCGCAGCGGAACAACCATACCGGGCAACTAGCATAGATCGTGCCGCAACAGAACCAGCCGCGGCAGGCTGGCAGGCAAGAACGTCGAGGTCATGTCGAGGAAGCGGCTGAGCGCCCGATCTGCGAGGAACGCGCCCGTTGCCGCGCCATTGCTGCCGGAGCAGTTCGCGCATTGGTTCGCCAGCCGTGGCTGGTCTTTGCGGCCGCACCAGCAAGCACTGCTGGAGAAGGCGCGCGCGCGGCGCTCGACGCTGCTCATCGCGCCCACGGGCGCCGGCAAGACGCTGGCCGGCTTCCTCCCGAGCCTCGTCGACCTCACCGCCGGCGAAAGGACCCTGCGCGGCGCTGGCCTGCACACGCTCTACATCTCCCCCCTGAAGGCCCTCGCGGTCGATGTGGCGCGCAACGTCATCACGCCCGTTGAGGAGATGCAGCTCCCGGTTCGCATCGAGACGCGGACCGCCGACACGTCCGTCACCAAGCGGCAGCGCCAGCGCTTACGACCCCCGGAGATGCTGCTGACGACCCCCGAGCAGCTGGCGCTGCTTCTCAGCCACCGCGATGCGGCCTACCTCTTCGCCGACCTGCGGATGATCATCCTCGATGAGTTGCATGCGCTCGTTGCCTCCAAGCGTGGCGACCTGCTGGCCCTCGACCTGGCGCATCTGGCAACGCTCGCGCCGGAGGCCCTCCGGATCGGCCTGTCGGCGACGGTGGCACGCCCCTCCGAACTGCGCGCGTTCCTCACGCCCCAGCGCGAACCCCGGCACGCCATTCATCTGGCCGACCTCGTCGTCACCTCCGGCGGGGCAAAGCCAAATATCAGCATTCTAGAGAGCGAAAATCCGCTGCCCTGGTCGGGTCATACGGCCCGCTATGCCGTCAGGGACATCTATGCCGCCATCGGGACGCACAAGCTGTCCCTCCTGTTCGTCAACACGCGCATGCAGGCGGAGCTGCTGTTCCAGGAGCTCTGGCGCATCAACGACGACAGTCTCCCCATCGCGCTGCACCATGGTTCGCTCGACGCCACCCAGCGCCGCAAAGTGGAAGCCGCCATGGCCGAGGGCCGGCTGCAGGCCGTGGTCGCAACCTCGACGCTGGATCTCGGCATCGACTGGGGTGACGTCGATCTCGTCATCAACGTCGGCGCCCCGAAAGGAGCGAGCCGCCTGATCCAGCGCATCGGCCGCGCCAATCACCGGCTCGACGAGCCGTCGAAGGCGCTGCTCGTGCCGTCAAACCGTTTCGAGGTGTTGGAATGCCGCGCCGCCCTCGACGCGGCCACGGCCGGTGTCCAGGACGTCGTGCTGTCGCGGACGGGTGGGCTCGACGTCCTCGCGCAGCACGTGATGGGAATGGCCGCCGCCGGTCCCTTTCACCCTGACGATCTTTATGCCGAGGTCACGTCGGCACAGCCCTACGTCAATCTCAGCCGCCGCGATTTCGACCGCGTCCTCGATTTCGTGGCGACAGGCGGTTACGCACTCCGTTCCTACGAGCGCTTTGCGCGGCTCAGGCCGACGGGCGACGGGCGCCTGCGCATCGCCCACCCTCGCTTTGCCCAGCAGTACCGGATGAACGCCGGCACCATCGTCGACGCGCCGATGCTCAAGGTGCGGTTGGTCGGCCGGAAACGCGCGCCTGCACCCGGACGGATCGCCCGGCTGATCGGCGGCCGCGTGCTCGGCGAAATAGACGAAGGCTTCATGTCGGAGCTGAGCATCGGCGACACCTTCGTTTTTGGCGGCGAGATCGTGCGCTTCGAGGGGCTGCGCGAGACCGACGTCTTCGTGTCGCGTACCTGGGACAGCGATCCCAAGATCCCGAGCTATCCCGGCGGCAAATTCCCGCTGTCGACCCACCTCGCCTCCCGCGTCCGCGCGATGCTGGCCGATCCCGGCACTTGGTCGAGCTTGCCGGGGCCGGTCGCGGAATGGCTCGCCCTGCAGCAGCGCCGCTCCGTACTGCCTGGCATCGATGAAGTGCTGATCGAGACCTTCTCGCAGGCGAACCGGCACCATATGGTCGTCTATTCGTTCGAGGGCCGCCTCGCGCACCAGACGGTTGGCATGCTGCTGACGCGCCGTCTGGAGCGGGCCCGCGCGCGGCCCTTGGGCTTCGTCGCCAATGACTATGGCCTCGCGATTTGGACCGCAGCGGACCTCTCGCGGATGATCGCCGACGGCGTGCTCGACCTCGGGCGCCTGTTCGAGGAGGACATGCTCGGCGACGATCTCGAAGCGTGGCTCGCCGAATCGAGTCTCATGAAGCGGACTTTCCGCGTCGCAGCAATCATCGCCGGGCTCATCGAGCGCCGCCACCCGGGCCGAGAGAAGACGGGGCGCCAGCTCACCGTCTCGTCGGACCTCATCTACGACGTCCTGCGCCGCCACGATCCGGGTCATGTGCTGCTCGAGGCAGCCTGGGCGGATGCAGCCTCCGGGCTGCTCGACATCGCGCGTCTCGGCGATTTCCTGCGTCGCATAAAAGGCCGAATCAGGCACGAAGCATTGCCGAGCGTGTCACCGCTCGCGGTGCCCATCCTGCTGGAGATCGGTTTCGAGTCGGTCCACGGGGCTGCGAGAGAGGGTTTACTGCGCGATGCCGCCACCGAGGCGCTGATCGCCGAGGCCATGGGGGAGAGGACGTAAATGGTGGGACTGAAGCCTGAGCGCTTCGCTCTCGATGATTTCGCGACACAGCCGATTTCGATCTGCGGCAAGTCGTTCATCGCTGACCAGTCGGGTGCGCTCTATTGGCCTGCTGAGCGAACGCTGGTCGTCTCGGACCTGCACCTCGAGAAGGGCTCCGCCCACGCCAGCCGCGGCGTCCTGCTGCCGCCCTACGACACGCGCCAGACGTTGTTGCGACTTGCCAACACCATCGACCGGCTCGGTGCCGAAACGGTCGTGGCGCTCGGGGACAGCTTCCACGACGTCGGGGCCGCAGAGCGGATCAGCGCCGAGGATATGCAGATCCTGAAAATCATTCAGGAGGACAGGCGCTGGATCTGGGTGACCGGCAACCACGACCCGGTCATCCCGGAAGCCTTCGCCGGTGAAAGGGCCGAGCAGCACGTGCTGGGCGGCATCACCCTGCGCCACGAGCCGCGTGCCGGCCACATCAGCCATGAGATTGCCGGCCACATGCATCCTGCGGCGCGGCTCTCGATCCACGGCACCACGCTCCGGCGGCGCTGTTTCGTCGGCAACGGCCGGCGCCTCATCATGCCCGCCTTCGGAGCCTTCACAGGCGGGCTCAATGTCCTCGACGACGCGTTCCTGCCCTTCTTCGACAACGGCCTCGCTGTCTGGGTGCTGGGCGATGAAGGCCTCTACCCGATCGCTGCGCGATTGCTGCGGCGGGATTGAGTGGTCCCGGACCTGGGGGGCGCAGCGACCGCCGGTCCGGGAATCCAAGCACGCAAAAAGCATCGAGCCTTCGGCACTTCTGACGCTGGATTCCGAATCTCCTCGCCACTGAAGAGTGGCGCGTCGTCCGGGATGACGGCAGAGGACTCGGGTCAGGAGCGACTTTACATCACCGCTTCGATCAGGAACGGCCCCCGCGTCTCGAGCCCCCGTTCCAGAGCGCGATTGACCTCCTCCATCGTCTCGACCCGCACGCCCGGTACACCCATGCCGCGGGCAAGCGATACCCAGTCGATATCCGGCCGCCCAAGGTCGAGCATGTCGAGGGCTTTGCGGCCGACGTTCGACGCGCCGACGTTGGCCAGCTCGTACCGCAGGATGGCGTAGGCGCGGTTGGCGAGCACGACGGTGGTGATGTCGAGGTTCTCGCGCGCCTGCGTCCAGAGCGCCTGCACCGTGTACATGAACGAGCCGTCCGCCTGCAGCGCAACGACCTTGCGATCCGGGCAGGCGATCGCCGCGCCGACCGCCATCGGCGGACCGATGCCAATCGATCCGCCCATGTTCTGCAGCCAGTCGTGCGGCCGGGCTTTGCACATCGGCCCGAAGTAATTGCGGCTCGCCGTGATGCCTTCATCTACGACGATGGCGTTCTCCGGCATCAGGGTGCAGAGAGACTGGCCGATGGCCGTCGCGGTGACAGCCCCGGTCGCGAGGCCGGGCGGCTCGAGCTCGGCGACGTCCAGAGCGGCATCCCTCGCGCCCAGCTCGTCCGCCAGCCATTCGAGTGCGTGGACGAGGTCCTCCTCCGGCCGCGCCAGCACGTGGAATTGCGTGTCCGGTTGCGCGAGGAGGCTTGGCTTGCCGGGGTAGGCGAAGAACGCCACCGGCGGCTTCGAGCCCACGAGGATGATGTGCTTGAAGGGGCGCAGCGTCTCGACCGCGGCATCGACCGGATAGGGCAAGCGGTCTACTGTGACGCGGCCGGCGCCGCGCTCCATGCGCGCATTGAATGTCTGGGCGGAAAGCCGCGCACCGGTCCTGCGCGCGATCCTGCCGGCAAGCTTCAGGCCCCGCTGCCGCAACGCCGGCCCGGTGATGAGGATCAAGGTCGGCTCACCGGAGCGCAAAACAGCGGCAGCTTCAGCGATGGCCTCCGCTCCGACACGCGCGCGCCGGGGCACTGGCGGCACCTCGGCCACCCCGGCCCCCTCGTCCCATGCCGTGTCGCCGGGAAGGATCAGCGTTGCGACACCGCCGGGCGGTGATTGCGCCGCGATGATCGCTGCCGCACCATCGGCCGCCACCGACTGCGCGTTCG
>JAEZHL010000113.1 GCA_023416575.1 Pseudomonadota bacterium | reverse complement strand
CATTGCGACGTGCTCGTCGTCGGCTCCGGCGCGGCCGGGTTGGCGGCGGCCCGCGCGGCTGGATCGACCGGCGCCCGCGTCATCCTAGCCGAGCAGGATTTCGAGCTCGGCGGCGGGCTGTTGCTCGAGCCGGACCTCGAGGACTGGCGGGCGGCCCAGATCGCCGCTCTCCAGGACATGCCGGAGGTCCGGATCCTGCCGCGGACAACCGTCTTCGGCTACTACGACCACAACGTCCTCGGCGCCGTGGAGCGCGTTTCCGATCACCTGCCCGTGCCGCCACCGCACACCGTGCGGCAGCGCACCTGGACCATCAGGGCGAAACAGGTGGTTCTCGCGACGGGCGCCATCGAGCGGCTGATCGCGTTCCCGGACAACGATCGTCCGGGCGTGATGCTGGCTTCCGCGGCCCGCACCTACGCGCGCCGCTTCGCCGTGACCGCGGGGCGCCGGGCACTGTTCTTCACGAACAACGATGAGGCCTACGGAGCCGCGTTTGCGCTCGCCGATGCTGGTGTCGCCGTCGAGGGCATCGTCGATGTGCGCGATACCTCCCGGGCGGCGGACGAGGCACGCCGGCGTGGCCTCAAGGTCATGCCGGGATCGGAAATTTGTAGCATCGCCGGCGGCAGAAGCGTCGAGGGTGCGCTGGTGCGCTCCCGGCACGGCGGCATCGCGAGCAAGATCGCCGCGGATCTCGTCTGTGTCTCCGGTGGCTACAACCCTGCATTGCACCTCGCCTCGCAGAGCCGCGCCAAGCCCGTCTGGGACGAGCGGCTTGCAACTTTCATCCCTGGCGCTCCCGTGCAGGCGGAGCGCTCGGCCGGCGCGGCGCGGGGCGTGTTCGGCATCGGCGAAGCGGCCAAGGATGGTCAGGAGGCCGGACGCGCTGCCGCCGCAGCCGCGGGATTCCAATCGGCCGAGACGTTCTCTCTCCCGCCTACGGAAGACCGGGGCACCGAGGAAATCCCCGCGTTCTGGGAAGTGAAAGCCGACGACCGGGCAAAGAGCTTCGTCGACCTCCAGCACGACGTGACCGCAGGTGACATTCGCCTTGCTCATCGCGAAGGCTACAGCCACGTCGAGCACGCGAAGCGCTACACCACGCACGGCATGGCGACCGATCAGGGCAAGACCGGCGGTCTCGTGGGTGCCGCGGTGCTGGCAGCCGCGCGGGCCGAACCGATCGAGCGCGTCGGCGTGCCGACGTTCCGGCCCTACGTCACCCCAGTCACGATCGGCGCCTTCGCCGGCCGGGAAATCGGGAAACATTTCAAACCCATTCGCCGCTCACCGCTCCATGCCTGGCACGCGCGAAACGGAGCAACATTCACCGAGGCAGGGCTCTGGCTGCGGCCGCTCTACTATCCGCAGACTGGCGAGACCGGCTGGGGCCCGATTCTGCGCGAGGCCCGTGCCGTACGCCAGGCCGTTGGCCTGTGCGATGTCTCGACGCTCGGAAAGATCGACATCAAGGGCGCGGATGCCGGCCGCTTTCTCGACCGGATTTACGCGAACACCTTCTCCACCCTGCCGGTCGGCCGTGCGCGCTATGGGCTGATGCTGCGCGAGGACGGCATCGTGTTCGACGACGGCACCACGTCCCGTATCGGCGAGCAGCACTACCTGATGACGACCACCACGGCCAAAGCCGCCGCGGTCCTGGAGCACATGGAGTTCTACGCCCAGACGGTCTGGCCGGATCTCGACGTGCAATTCTGCTCCGTCACCGACCAGTGGGCGCAGATGGCGGTCGCCGGCCCGAAGAGCCGGGAGGCGCTACAAGCTGCCGTCGACGGTCTCGATCTGTCGAACGAGGCGCTGCCCTTCATGGGTATCGCCGAGGGCACGATCGGTGGCGCGCCGGTGCGCATTTTCCGCGTCAGCTATTCCGGTGAGCTCGCCTACGAGGTCGCGACGCCCGCCGGTTTTGCCGAGCATGTCTGGGAAGCGATCCTCACGGCGGGCAAGGCGTTCGGTATCGTCCCCTACGGCGTCGAGGCGATGGGTCTTCTGCGTGTCGAGAAGGGGCACGTCGCCGGGCCAGAGCTCAACGGCCAGACGACCGCGCGCGATCTCGGCCTGGAGCGCATGCTCAAGAAAACCGGAGATTACGTCGGTCGTGTTAACGCCGAGCGCCCCGGACTCACCGACCCGAACCGGCCGTCGCTGGTCGGCATCCGCGCCCTGACAGCCGACTTCGGCAACCGGCTTCGCGGCGGCGCCCACATCGTGAGTGCGCCGGAGGATTCACAGAGCCTCGGCTGGGTGACGAGTGTCACGCGCTCGGTTGAGCTCGAGTGCTGGATCGGCCTCGCCATGGTGACGGGCGGCATCGACCGCCGGGGGCAACGGCTTTATGCGGTCTACCCGCTGAAGAACGAGGTCGTGGAAGTGGAGATCACGAGTCCCTACCACGTCGACCCGAAGAATACCCGCGTCCGCGCATAGGGGACCGTCGCGGCGCAACGCGCCTCGAGATCGGTCGCGAACGGATTGCTGATTGGAGAAGAAGTGTCGCCGGGCAGCGACACTTCTTGAAGTCTCCTCAGCGCAGGTAGGGGCAGAGCCGCTCTTCGCCACCGTACGCAATGTAGGTGCCCGTTTCCGGGTCGAACGAGCGGAATTCCGCCGCACACCGCGCATACCGGTCGCGCGCCGCAGCTTCGGAAACTCCGCTTGCGATGAGCGCACCGACGATGCCGACCGCCAGTCCAGCGCCGAACGCACCTGCGCTGCTGCCGCGGCGATGACGATGGTGGTAGCGGTGGTGACCGTGCCCGCGCCATCTCACCTCGACGAGGTTCGCGGTGCCTTGCTCCGTAACCAGCTTACCGCCCGCGACGGCGGGCAACACCGCTGCCTGTACCGGCTGGACAGCAGGGACGGCGACCGGAGCAGCCATGACGGGTTGCGCAACGATGGCGCTGCACACCAGGGCTGCAATAAGCGACTTTCTCATTAAACATTCTCCTTGGACCAACAGGCGCACAACAGGGATCTTGCTTGGCCGTAGCCTTGCTTTCTGGCGTTCAGATGGCAGCGCACCTTCATGGTTTCTGTTCAGAGCAAGACTAGGACTTGGACCTTCACTCTGACCTGATGCGGTGGTTTGGCGCGTGGGCGAGCGATATCGGGCCGCCTCTTGCAACTTTCCCGCCGAAGCTCGAAAACTGGTCGGGGCCGCGCCTCTTCTGCGCCCTGCCACCGCCGTTTCAGTCTTGCAGTCGGCGTCCAATTGCGGTGGAGATGCTCAACCCGTGACTTCACGACCCGGAGTACTGCATTGAGCCTACCCAGCCCCCAATCGCCCCTGAGGGATGTCCTCCGCCCCAGCCATAGTGGCGCCGAGAGCCAGACGGGTGTGGCTCTGGTGGAGCGCCGGCTTGCGATTGCTCAGGTTCAGGCGCGCAAGGCGCGCGAGACCGAGCTCGCAGTCGCGATCTCTTCATCGTTCGGGCTTTCCCTTCCGGCACCGGGCGGCGCCAGCGCCGGCCGCAACGACACCGCGGCGATCTGGATCGGGCCCGCAACCTGGCTCATCCTGGCGCCATGGAACGCCCCAGGTGCTCTGGCCGAGCGCCTCGCCGCAGCGGTATCCGACACGGGATCAGTGACCGACCAGACGTTCGGCAAGGCTCTGCTGCGCCTTTCCGGTGCCAAGGCCCGGGACGTGCTCGCCAAGGGCTGCCGCGTCGACCTCAATCCTCGCGTGTTCGGCCCCGGGCGCGCCGCGGTGACGAGCATCGGGCACATCGGCTGCGTGCTGGCGCAGGTCGACGAGGTGCCGACCTTCGACCTCGTAGTCCCAGCGACACTCGCCGCCTCATTCGTTGAATGGCTCGAAGCCGCAGCCGCTGAGTTCGGGTTGGACATCGAGGCGCCGACAAGCTGATCGGAGCCGAACGACCCTCCCTCATTTCTTCGCTGGCGTACTGAATCGCTCGTCGACGCGTGCCGCCCAGTGGAAGAAGGCATGGCGCAGGATGTCGATATCCTGGTTCAGCATCGCGACCGCCGGTGAGCCTTTCATCTCTCCGGCACGCAGCCGGCGGCGAATGTCGGCATGCTTGCTCATCATGTCATCCCATTCCCGTTTGAGCGGCTCGTCGAGGTTGCCCTTCCCCTCGAGCGTCTGACGCAGCTCCGCGAGCTGGTCCTCGAGCTCTTCCAGCCGCCGGTTGGCATCGGCTTCCACTTCGTCCATGGCATTGCTCCCGTCCGTGTCGGCTGAGCGACCGACATGCAAGCTCAGCCCGAAGGGGAAACGCCGCACCCCGCTTCCGCGCCTCAACTGAAGCAGCACAGGAAGCACGGACGTGGGCTTCTGCGCCCTGCTCTGCAGCAGAGATTGGGTTCGCTGACCCTGCGGCCTTAATCTGGCGTCGCCCTGGCAGTGATCTCGGACAGCTTCCGGTCGAGATGATAGCTCCACCGTGCCATGTGAGCGCGAAGGACCTCGAGATCGGCTGGCGCCGGATTGCCGGCCGATTGGGTGCATTTGCGCGTGATCGCGACCGATTCACGGCTGACGTAGGCGTCGTCGATGGTGGCCGGGTCGATCTCGGAGGTGCCAATGGCGACCGCGAGCTTGCTGAAGAGCAGGTCCGCCTCTCGCAGCAGACAGCTTTTGACATCCTCCGCCGCGACCGCCCGGGGCACTCCCACGGCCGACGGCAGGAGCGAGAGCACGCCAAGAATGGCAGCCGCCGGAACCCAGCGGCCGAGGGCAAAGGTGCGCATGATCATCCCCGGTTGACGACGCTGCGACAGATGCTAGGCAGCCATTGTGGCGGATTCAGAAATTGGGACGATACGTCTTGCTTTTTGGCCAGGGTGTGTGGTGGGGGTCACTCTCCCCGGAACATCCCCTTCCAGCCCTCGACAAGAAGGACCGTCACCAGGGACAGCGTGCTGAGCACCGCAAAGCCAATTGCGAGCGGCTGCACTGAACCGTTGAAGTAGGATCCGATGCCCCAGCCGAAGAGCGCGCCGGCCGCCGTCGTATAGAATCCGATGAACGAGGAGGCGGTCCCGGCGACGGCGCCCATGGGCTGCATGGCGATGGCGTTGAAGTTCGGCACGATCACGCCGAAACAGTAGAATGCGATCGCAACCAGGACTGCGAAAACCGCGAACGACGGTTGAAACGGAGCCACAGCCAGAAGCAGCAGCGAGCTCGTGCAGAATGCGACGAGCGCCGTGTGCGAGACGCGGCGCATCCCGTAGCGCTGCACCAGATGCGCGTTCGTCAGCGCAGCAAACGCCTGCACGCCAGCAACGGCGCCGAAGGCGATCGGGAACGCGGCACCGAGATCATAGACCTCGACGAAGACCTGCTGCGCGCTGTTGATGTAAGCCATCAGGCAGCCGAACAGGAACCCGGTCGCCAGCGTGTAGCCCACCGTCTGCAGCGACGTGAATGTCCACCGCAGTGCCTTTCGGAGAGTGATGGGTGCTCGGGCATGCCCTTCCGACCGCGTCTCCGGCAGCCGGAACGCCGCCCAGATGGTGCAGATAATGCCGACAACCAGCAGCAAGTGGAACATCAGCGGCCACGGCCCGAGTTGCAGCAACCCCATCCCGATGCTCGGCGCGATCACCGGCACGACGATGAAGACCATCATGATGAGCGAGGTCACGCGCGCCATCTGCCAGCCGCTGAAAAGGTCGCGAACGATGGCGATCGAGATGACACGCGGCGAGGCCGCTCCGAAACCTTGCATCGCCCGCGCCAGGAACAGATTGGTGAAGCTGTCGGCGACGGCCGCCCCGACCGAGCCCAGGATGAACATGGCGAGCCCGATCATCAGGACCGGCTTGCGGCCGTAGCGGTCCGAAAGCGGGCCGAACACGAGCTGGCCCGCCGCGAGCCCTACGAGATAGCCGGTCAGAACGAGCTGTCGATCGTTCGGCAACTCCAGCGCGAAGTACTCGCCGATCTGCGGCAGCGCCGGCAGCATGATGTCGATGGACAGGGCGGTCAGAGCCGTCATCAGGGCCATCAGCCCGACGAACTCGGCAAACGGCATCGGCAGCCTAGGCTCGTGGCCAAGCCGCGCCTGCTCGTCGCCACTCTTTTGACCGCCTTCGTTCATGCCTGTCATCCTGCTTTTCTGTGTCGCCGGATCGGAATCCCAAGGCGTCCATCAGCGCGTGCCAAGTAGTCCCAGACGCGTGAGGCGGGAAGGCGACTTCGGAATGCGGGATCGG
>JAEZHL010000108.1 GCA_023416575.1 Pseudomonadota bacterium | reverse complement strand
CACCGCAAGAATGGCAGACCGGAGGGGCAGGGCTCGCGTTTCGGTGCCTCTCGGCCGGGCAACGCTCCGTTCGTGGCCGATGAGACCACCACGTCATGGGAACGGCCGGAGCGGAAATTCAAAGCCGCCGCATCGCCCGATTCGGACGCACAGTCCCGCCCCAAGAAGCCGTGGGTGAAGCGAGATCAACCGAGCGGCGGCAAACCCCACCGCAAGAATGGCAGACCGGAGGGGCAGGGCTCGCGTTTCGGTGCCTCTCGGCCGGGCAACGCTCCGTTCGTGGCCGATGAGACCACCACGTCATCGGAACGGCCGGAGCGGAGGTTCAAAGCCGCCGCATCGCCCGACTCGGACGCGCAGTCCCGACCCAAGAAGCCGTGGGTCAAGCGAGATAAGCCGAACGGGGGCAGCCCCCATCGCAAGAATGGCGGACCGCGGCAGCACGGCCATGGCCCGAGGCCCCACTCCGCCGGGCCGAAATCACATGGTGCACACAAGCCAGCGTCGAAACACGGTCACAAGAAGAAGCATCGCGCGACCCACGAGGGCTGACGTCATAACTCGACGAGCTGGGCCTCGTTACCAATGCGCGTGATCCCGGCCAGCAGGCCAGCGAGGCCGGGGATCATGAGCAGCTGAGAGCACGGCCCGGCCGCTGCGGGACGGCTGGCCAGATCGGCGATAAAACCAGCGGCAGCCAGCGGTCGGCGCAGCCTGGCGGCGAAAGCCTTCTGGAAAACAGGCGCGGCCGCCGCGCCACCTTTCTGCCAGTACCGGACGGCGCATGCGGCGCTCGCCAGCGCTATGCCGATGCCTTCACCCGCGAGCGATGCGATGACACCGGCCTGGTCCCCCAGCCGGTAGATACCGGGCACGCTGGACGTGGCGCGCCAGCCGTAGGGTATGTGACCGATGGCGTCGATGTGGGCGCCCACTGAAACCGCAGCGAGCCGCTCACCAAGCGCCGGGTTTTCGCGCGCCAGTTGCCGAACGAGCGCAAAGGGTCTCCCGCTCGCGACGGCCAGCCTGCTCTTGCGGACGGCCATGCACATATTCGCCGATCCATCCTCCTGCAGGACGATACCCATATAGCCGCCTGGAAAGAGGTGGATCTCGATATGGCCCGACAGCACTTCGCGCAGCCCCGGTGAGGGCTCGGCGCGCAGGCGCAAGCCTGCCAGCGGATCGCTGCCAGCCGCCCGTGCCGGCCGCCCGAGGCCACGCAGATCATGCTTGCCCGTCGCGATGAACAGGCTCTCGCCGGCTAGCTTCTCGCCGCTTCCGAGCCGGATTTGCCCTGCCTCATAGGTCGCGCTGTCGTGCCTGACCGCGGCGCCCATGCGCCGGGCGCGATCGAGAAGCAGCCTGTCCAGCCGCTTGCGGGATAGTCCCATCGCTCGTCCCGGCAGCGGCATGGTCAAGACGCGCCGTCCGATGAACAGACGCAGTGCGTGGACCTCGTGCCCGCCGAGCTCCCGCGCCGGCAAGCCCAGCTGCCGTAGCTGCTCCAGCGTACTCCAGCTCAGGAATCCGCCGCAGAGCGCATCCCCTCCCTCGGCGCGCCGCTCGATGATCAGCGGCTCCGCGCCGGCCTCGAGCAGGTGAATGGCCTGCGTCGCGCCGGCCGGGCCGCCGCCTATGATCAGTGGCTCATTCCCGCGCATCGCCTCGAAAATCCAAATCCTTCGGCGGCCAGCCCCGGACCAAAGGCCAGCGCGGTTCCATCGAACGGAGCGGGCTTGCGCAACAGCTCGGCCAGCACGAACATCAGCGTTGCAGACGACATGTTGCCGAAGCGCGCCAACACCGACCGCGACGGCGCCATCGCCTCACGCGGCAAATCCAGCGCGTTCTCGACGACGTCCAAAATCGAGCGGCCGCCGGCATGTACCGCCCACGCCCTCTCGCGGGGAGAGCGCCCGCGTAGAATGCTGCCGCGTAGCTCCGGATCGCAGAGCCCTTCCGCGATGCGGCCTGGCACCTTGCCGGACAGGACCATCTCGAACCCGGTGTCGCCGATCGTCCATTGGATGAGTTCGCGGCTGTCCGGCAGTGTCGCGCAGAAGAAGTCCTCCAGAGCCAGACCGCCCGGCTCCGCGCTCACCAGCGCCGCCGCCGCCCCGTCGCCGAACTGAAGCGCGGCCAGCAGGGACTCGATGTCTTGCCGGTTGGTAAGGTGCAGCGACGAGAGTTCGACGGTCACCACCAGGATGCGCGCTGAGCTATCCGACCGCGCGATATGATGAGCAACCCGCAGTGCGGCGACGGCCGCATAGCACCCCATGAAGCCCACGAGCGTTCTCTCGACGGATGGCCCCAAACCCAAGCGGTTTATGAGGATCTGGTCGATTCCTGGCGCGACGAACCCGGTGCAGCTCGCCACGACCAAGTGCGTAATCGGATCGATGGGCACCCGCTCGCCCAATCCCTCGATCGCCGCCATCGCAAGCTGCGGCGCCTTTTCGGCATAGAGCGCCATGCGCGTGCCTGTCGATGGAAGCCGGCCACCATCATAGAAGCCGCCCGGCTGCACCGGCGATCCGCCGTCCGACGAACGTGGCAGGACCGACCAGCGATGCTCGATCCCTGACCGTGACACCATGCGACTGAACAGGGCCCGTTCGCGCGGATCAACAAGACGCGTTTCGGCCCAGCTCACGAAGGCTTGATGGATGTCATGGCCAGGAACGGCGGTTCCGATGGCATGGATGTGGGCAGTGGGTTGGACCATTGTTTCGTCTGTGCCACGCCAGCACACGGCAGGGTTG
>JAEZHL010000076.1 GCA_023416575.1 Pseudomonadota bacterium | reverse complement strand
GCAGCGAGCGCTTCCTCAATGAGTTCGCCGAGCTCTGCCGGCAGGCGCCGCGGCTTCGCGAGCGGCTGGTGCTCTCTGTGTCGCAAGGCGAGCTGCGCGGCCTGTCGCCCGCACAGTGGGCGACCGTAAAGCAGCTGGCGGCAAACGGAATTCGTTTCGCCATCGAGGATGTGACGAGCCTCGACCTCGATCTGCCTGAGCTGCGCACGTCAGGATTTGTGTTCATGCGCGTTGCGGCACGCGCGCTGCTGGATGGCTTGGCTGGTCTCGAAGGGCCGGTTCCGACCGGCGAGGTGGGGCGCCGTCTCACGAGCGCTGGCTTGACCTTGATGGCGGTAGACCTCCGAAGCGAGGATCAGCTCGACGGGATCCTGGGGGCAGGTGTGCCCCTTGGACAGGGTTCGCTGTTCGGTATGCCTCGCCCCATCAGGGCCGAGGCACTGCGCACGCCGAATAGCGCGGCGGCTTGAACAAGTCGGGTGATGCGGGTAAGGGGGGCAGCATGATGACCGCCCCTCGCTCCGCCATTCCGCTCCTGTCGTCCATTGCCCCGATCGCGACCGGCTACGATGCCTGGCTTTGCGACGTCTGGGGCGTGATGCACAACGGTGTGCAGGCGTTCGAGGCGGCGGCGGAGGCCTGCCGGCGATTTCGCGAGAGCGGCGGCACCGTCCTCCTGCTGTCGAATGCCCCGCGCCCGGCGCATTCAGTGCAGGAACAGATCGATCGCATCGGCGTGTCGCGCGAGGCCTATGACGCGATCCTGACGTCCGGTGACCTGACGCGAATCCTGATCAGCAAGCGACCGGATCAGCGTCTGTTCCATCTCGGGCCGGCGCGCGACAAGCCGATGCTCGAGGGCCTCAACCTCGATTTCGTCCAGGCGAGCGAGGCGGATCTGATCGTTTGTTCCGGCCTCTACAACGACGAGGTCGAGACACCGGCGGACTACACGAAGCTGTTCGAGCCTCTGGTGAAGCGCGGTGTGCCGATGATCTGCGCGAATCCGGATCTGGCCGTGGAGCGCGGCTCGAGGCTCGTCTACTGCGCGGGGGCGCTCGCGGCCGAGTATGCGCGCCTCGGCGGAACCGTGACCTATGCGGGCAAGCCCTATGGGCCGGTCTACGACCTCGCCTTCGAGCGGATCGCCGCGCTGAGGGGCGGCCCCGTCCCGCGCGAGCGCATCCTGGCCATCGGAGACGGCCTGCGAACGGATATCCGCGGCGCCGCTGATGCGAACATCGCCTCGGTATTCATCGCCAGCGCCATCCATGTTCCCGGCACCCTCGACTCGCTGGCCCTCGAGCAGCTCTTCGGCGGTGCCGATGCCCGGCCGATCGCCGCAATGTCCGCGCTGGCTTGGTAGCGGTCTGACCGGGATCGGCAGGGGCTTGCGGCCAATGTCGACGACAGCCATCTTTTGCCAGGATGCGCGGCCGCGTCAGCCGAGCGCACGCTGAACCGCGAGCGCGGCCTTTGATCAGTGGAGTGGCGTCATGGATTGGGACGAGATCAGGCCGAAGCCTGGCAATACGATCACCGTCGGAGAGCCGCTCCAGCAGCTATCACTCAGCGATCTCGAGGAACGGCTCGCCGCGCTGCGGGAGGAGATCCAGCGCGTGGAACGCGAGATCGCGGGCAAGCGCGCGCACGAGGAGGCGGCGGCCGCTCTGTTCAAGCGCTGACGATCCGTGAGGTGGGCGTGGTCAGCATTGAGTTGATCGGCACCCGCCGTGTGCCACTCTCTGCCTACGGTTTACCTCTCATTAGCACTATCGCGCTAAGCTAAAGCCCATCCAAGTTCTGGATGTGAGTGGTTCCGCCCACTCTGTTTTGACGCCTCCCTGTCACTAATGAGCCGCTCCCGGAGCGGCTCATTTTTCCAGTGGGGTAACCGTGTCGCCCTCAAATGCGCTCATTTCTGCACCGATGATTAGTAGTAACCTGAGAAAGTTTCCCGTGTTATGGTGCATTCAGTTCTGGCGTGAGTAGGTTCATGGGTCGCACATCGAAGGTCTGGCACGAGCCCAGCACTGTCACCGTTTCATTCGGTGAGCATTTCGCGGTTTCCGAGCAGTTCGACGCGGTCTACCGACAGGGCATGGAGCTCGTCGAGCGCACAGCAGCGTATCTCGACGGACCCGGCCGCCTCGAGGCAAAGCAGCTGAACTCCAGTGTGGCGCTGACCTACGCGACGGAGAGCATGCGCCTGACGACGCGGCTGCTCGATCTGGCGTCCTGGCTTCTGGTCTGCCGCTCGCTGAAGGAAGGCGATATCACCGCGGAAGAAGCGCGCCGCAAAAGGTCGCGCATCAAGCTGCGCAACTCCGGCCGGCCCAGCCACGTAACGAACTTCGCGGAATTGCCGGAGCGGCTGCAGCAGCTGATCGAGGAAAGCTTCGTACTCAGCGGCCGCATCTTGCGCATCGACAAGTCGTGGCAGCAGGGGCCGGAAAGCGAAGCGCCGGCACCGGCGCAAAATCCCGTCGCGGCCCAGATCGCCGAACTGCAGGCAGCTTTCAGCGCTGCGATCCGGTAGCCATCGGAGCGGCGCGCCCACGCGCCGCAATCATCCAGGCCGACGTGAAGGAGCGATGAGCGGGAAGCCGGCGCGCAACGTGGGTAAAGCCCGCGACGTGACACGCCCGCGGGACTTCCCACCAAATCCAATGCCTGCCAAATCCCGCACGTGCGCGATCCGCGCCTGCACGGCTTTGCGGCCTCGATTGCTCTGGGGCGTGAAGTCGTTCCGGGCGTGAGCGGTAGGGCGCAGGCCGTCAGCGGCCGGCGCCCTGACGATCTCAGAACAGGCCTTCGAACTTCTTCTTGAAGCGCGACAGGCGGCCGCCGCGGTCCAGCAGCTTTTGGTCGCCTCCCGTCCAGGCCGGATGTGTGTTGGGATCGATGTCGAGCGTCAGCGTGTCGCCTTCATTGCCGAAGGTCGAGTAGGTCGTGAACTCGGTGCCATCGGTCATGACGACCTTGATCTGGTGGTAATCGGGATGAACGTCGGCGCTTTTCTTCATGGAGCGGCTCTCGGGCAATAGGCGGGTCCACTCGCCCTAGGGAGCGAACAGCCGCGATCGTGTAGGGATAGTTTGACGGGCTTACATAGTGGAAAGCGCGCCCGTGCACAAGTCACGCCAGAAGCCGCGTCTTGGACGCCTTCCCGGCGCGGGTCGCGTATGACGGGCATGCATTGATGAGCAGTGAAGTTGGTGGAGGCGAAGTGGAAGGGCTGAAACAATACGAAAATGGGAAGGCGGCGTCAGAGGATCAGCCGGCGAAGGGCCGTGCCAGCCGCTCTCTGCGCCCTCTCGTGAGCCTCAGCCCGTTCGTCACGAAGCATCCGGGAATGCTGGCGATGGCCGCCGTGGCGCTGTTCGCTTCGGCCGTTGCCATGCTCGCGCTGCCACTTGCGGTCCGCCGCATGATCGACTTCGGCTTCTCGGGCCACGACGGCGCCTTCATGGACCGCTACTTCTCCATGCTGATGCTGATCGGCGTCGTGCTGGCTGTGGCGAGCGCGGCCCGGTTCTATTTCGTCAACTGGCTCGGTGAGCGGGTCGTCGCCGATCTCAGGGCCGCAGTCTTCCGGCACCTGTCGACGCTCGGTCCGGCCTTCTATGAGACCACGCATTCCGGCGAGGTGATGAGCCGCCTCACCGCCGATACGACGCAGATCAAAGCTGCGGCCGGGACGGCACTCAGCCAGGCGCTGCGGAACTCGATCATGCTGATCGGCGCGCTCGCCATGATGTTCGTGACGAGCGTGAAGCTGTCGCTGCTGGTGCTCGTCGCGATACCGGCCATCGTGCTGCCGCTGATCGCCTATGGCCGGCTGGTGCGGCGCCTGTCGCGCCGGGCACAGGACACGCTCGCCGATGCCTCCGCCTATGCGGCCGAGAACCTCTCCGCGGTGCGCACGCTGCAAGCGTTCACGAGCGAGCGTTTCGTATCATCGCGGTATGCAGGGGCGGTCGAGACGGCATTCGATGCGGCGCGGGCACGCTTGAAAGCGCGTGCCGGATTGACCGCGATCACGATTTTCCTGGTCTTCGCCAGCATCGTCGGCGTGCTCTGGTTTGGCGCCGGCGCGGTCGTCAGCGGCGAGATGACGGGCGGCCGGCTCGGTCAGTTCGTGCTGTACGCCGTCCTCGCGGCAGCGGCGCTCGCGGAGTTGTCGGAGGTCTGGGGCGAAGTGAGCCAGGCGGCCGGGGCGGCGGAACGGCTGACGGAGTTGCTGGCGGCGAAGCCGCAGATCCGGACCCCTGAGCATCCCGTGCCACTGCCGGAGCGGACGCGCGGCGAGATCACGTTCCAGGATGTCAGCTTCGCCTACCCTGGGCGCAAGGTTTCGGCGCTGGATGATGTCTCGTTCACGGTCGCGCCCGGTGAGACGGTGGCCCTCGTTGGGCCGTCCGGAGCAGGGAAGAGCACGGTTTTCAACCTGCTTCTGCGCTTCTTCGATCCTGTAGCGGGGACCATTCGGGTCGACGGCGTGCCGATCGCCGAGGCGGACCTGTATGAGCTGCGCCGGCGGATGGCACTCGTCCCGCAGGATGTCGCTCTGTTCGCCGACACGGTCGCTGAGAACATCCGCTATGGTGAGCCGGATGCGAGCCGCGCCGATATCGAGCGCGCAGCCAGGCTGGCTCAGGCGCACGAGTTCATCTCCATGCTGCCGCAGGGATACGACACGCCACTCGGCGAGCGCGGTGTGTCGCTTTCGGGCGGCCAGCGGCAGCGCATCGCGATCGCGCGGGCGATCCTGCGCGATGCGCCGATTCTGCTGCTCGACGAGGCGACCAGTGCGCTCGATGCCGAAAGCGAGGTGCTGGTGCAGAAGGCGCTCGAGCAGGTGATGCGCGGACGCACGACGCTCGTCATCGCGCACCGGCTGGCGACGATCCAGAAGGCCGACAGGATCCTCGTGTTCGAGGACGGCCAGATCGTCGAGGAAGGCACGCACGCGGCCCTGGTCCGCGAAGG
>JAEZHL010000016.1 GCA_023416575.1 Pseudomonadota bacterium | reverse complement strand
GATTGCGGGCGAGGATGCCGGCTATGTCATTTTCGACTTCGCCAGCGGCGCGGCCGGCCTGTTCGACGGCAACCGACATGTCGATGACCCGGCCAACGATACCCGAATGACCAACGGAGTTCTGCTGCTCGAGGGAACTGAGGGCGTCATCCGCCTCGACGGCTTCGGCAAGCTGTTTGTGCGCCCGCGCCAGGGTGAGGAACGCGAGCACACCTACGTCTGGCACGATCGCGGCTACGGCGGCGACTGCGTTTACGGCCAAACGCGCCATATCGTCGAGCACATCCTTGGCGGTGTACCCCTGATGAACTCAGGGCGCGATTACCTGCGCAATCTCGACATTCAGGAGGCGGTCTACCGCTCGGCAGCGGAGGGCCGCTACCTCACCGTTTGAGCAACAAGAAGGTGGCATCGAACCACTCGAAAACAGATCGTTTTACCTAGGAGGAAACAGTGACGAATAGACGTGATCTTCTGAAAGGCACGGCCGCTGCCGGCCTCGCCATCGCCGGATTTCCCTATGTCGCGCGCGGTCAGACCGCGAAAACGCTGCGCTTCAGCCATACGGATACCTCCGTTGGTGCGCGTCACCAGGCGGCGCTGATGTTCGCCGACGCGGTCGAGAAGGGCACGTCAGGCCGCTACAAAGTGCAGGTCTTCCACTCCGGCCAGCTCGCCAACGACGCCAAGTCGCTCGATCAGCTCCAACTCGGCGGCCTCGACTTCGCCATCACCGGCGTGGTCACGTTCACGCCGCATGTGAAGGATCTGTCGCTCATCGCCCTGCCCTATCTGGCCGAAAACTACGAGCAGGGCTGGAAGCTTTACGACACGTCGAAGTTCATTGCGAAGCAGGCCGATCAGCTTCCTGGCAAAGGCATGCGGATCGTCGGCAACTGGGAAGCCGGCTTCCGCAGCTTCACCACCAACTTCCCCTTGAACAGCCCCGCCGACGCCAAGGGCAAGAAGCTGCGTATCGCACCCGTCGAGATGATCCGCTGGATCATGGAGTCGATCGGCTTCTCACCGGTCATCCTGCCAGTGACCGAGGTTTACCTCGCGATCCAGCAGAACACCGTTTCAGGCCAGGAGAACCCGGTCGATACCATCTACTCGCAGCGCTTCTACGAGGTGGCCAAGCACATTACCCTCTCCCAGCACGTCTATTCGCCGCTCTGGGTCGCCATGGCCGAGCGCAGCTTCAAGGCGCTGTCGGCCGCCGACCAGGAAGCCGTGATGAAGGCGTGCAAGGAAGCCGGGGACTGGAATCGGCGTGAAGTGCGCGCCAACGACGAAAAGCTGCTGGCCGAGATGACCGCGAAGGGCGCGATCGTTTCAAAACCGGATCTCGCACCCTGGCGTGCCGCCTGCGAGGGCGCCTACGATCGGGCGCGCAAGGAGTTCGGCGCCGCTGCGGTCGACCAGATGCTGCAGGAAGCTGCCGACATCCGCAAGAGCATGGGCTGACGCCGACCACGGCCAGGGAAAACCCAGGGCAAGCCATGAATCTCCTCTACCGCCCAGGACGGCCAGAACCGGCCGTCCTGAGGGTCATCGGCGACGCGGTCGATATCATCATCACCGTGCTCGCCGCGATGCTGCTGATCGTGATGTTTGCGAACGTCGCGGCCCGCGTCGCCCTGAACGCCGATATCGCCTGGAACACCGAGTTCGGTGAGTTCGTGTTGCTCTGGGCGACATTCCTCGGCGGCGCTTCGGCGGCACGCCGCGGTGCGCATATGCGCATTACGGAGTTCATCGGCGCGGCACCCCCTGGCCTGCTGCGGGCCATCGAGATCGCAACGCGCGTGGGCGTTGCGGCCCTGCTCGTACTGCTGATCTGGTACGGCTGGAGCATTTCCGAAAGAACGATGGAGCAGGAGCTGACCGTTCTGCATGTGCCGATGGGCCTGCAGTATCTGGCGATGCCCGTCGGCTCCGCGCTCGCACTCGTTTTCGTTCTCTACGAGATCATCCTGTTGGCCCGGGGCGAACCGATCCCCGAAGAGACCTTTGCGGATTGACCCCATGGTGCTCGCGTTCATTTGCTTGATGTTCTTCGCGGTTGCCTTGCTCGGAATGCCGCTGGTGTGGTCGCTGCTGCTGACCACCATCACGACGATCTGGGTGTTCGGCCAGGGCTATCCGCTGGAAGCGATCTTCCTGTCCTACATCTCGAGCGTCGAGCCGCTGCATCTCGCGGCCATCCCCCTTTTCATCTTCACTGGCGAGCTGATTACCCACGGCGGCGTCGGCAAGCGCCTGATCGACTTCGCGCGCTCGCTGCTGGCGTTCATGCCGGGCGGGCTCGGCGTCGTCACCGTTTCGGCGTGCACCATGTTCGGCTCCGTTTCGGGATCGGCGGTCGCCGATAGTGCTGCCATCGGCTCCATCATGGTGCCGCGCATGGCAGAGCGCGGTTATCCGCGTGCCTTTGCCGGCGCGCTGATCGCAGTCGCGGGGACGATCGGCGTGCTGATGCCGCTGTCGATTCCGCTGCTCGTCTATGGCTTCGTCGGCAACGTCTCGATCCGTGAGCTGCTGGTCTCGGGCGTGTTTCCGGCATTCACGCTGGCATTCGCGCTCATTCTGTATTGCATGTGGAAGGGCCGGTCGCTCGGGTGCGATCTCGGCGGCGAGATGCCGAGCCGCGCCGAAATCCGAAAAAGCTTCATCGCCATCCTTCCTGCATCCGGAATGCCGGTCGTCATTCTGGGCGGCATTCTCAGCGGAGTGTTCACACCGACAGAGGCGGCATCGGTCGCCGTGTTCTACGGCCTCATTCTCGCTGTGCTCGTTTATCGCGAGGTGAAGCCGTCGCAAATTCCGGGAATGCTGCTGCAGTCGTTCCGCACCAGCGCAGTCGTCATGCTCGTCGTGGGCGCCACGGGCGCGCTGTCGTGGCTCATCACGGTCGAGCAGATCCCGGCCAATCTCGCCGCCGCAGTCCAGGAAGTCGCCGCCAACAAGTACATCTTCCTGTTCCTGCTCAACATCGCGCTGATCCTGGTCGGGATCTTCCTCGAGCCGCTGCCGTCGCTGATGCTGACGGCACCGTTGTTCATTCCAGCCGCCAAGGCATTCGGCATCGATCCCGTCCATCTCGGATTGATCATGGTGTTCAATCTGGTGATTGGGCTCTACACCCCGCCCGTCGGCGGTACGCTGTTCGTTGCAGCCAAAATCGCACGCGTCGGCATGGTTGCGATCTCGCGCGAGCTGATCCCGATGTTCGTCCTGGCGCTGCTCGTGCTGTTCACCGTCACTTACGTCGAAGCGATCCCGATGGCTCTAGTCTGGTTCATGCGCGGATGAAATCTCTCTCCCTCTCCGATGTGACACTCCTGGGCAAAGAGCTGGTGCGCCCGGAGTGCGTGCTCGCTACGCGTCTCGGCGACCTCTACACGGCCGACTGGCGCGGCGGCGTCGTCCAGATCAGCCCGGACGGCACCGAAAGGCTTTTCGCCGGGGAGACGAGCGATTTGCCCGAGGGCCTGCGCCCGAATGGCATCGCGCTGGAGCCCGACGGCTCGTTTCTGATCGCCAATCTTGGTACGGAGCTCGGCGGCGTCTGGCGGCTGACGCGCACCGGGCAAGTGACGCCTGTTCTCACCGAGATCGATGGCAACCCCGTTCCGCCCTCGAACTACGTGGTGCGCGATTTCGACGGGCGTCTCTGGCTGACCGTCTCAACCACGATCAAGCCGCGCTCGCTCGATTATCGCCTGGATTCGCGCAGTGGCTTCATTGCCGTCATGGACGCAAAAGGCGCGCGGATCGTCGCCGATGGACTTGGCTTCACCAACGAATGCCAGTTCTCGCCGGACCGGAAATGGCTGTACGTCAACGAAACCTACGGCCGTCGGCTGAGCCGATTTGCGCTGCGCACCGACGGCAGCCTTGGCCCCAAAGAGGTCGTCTACGAGTTCGGCAAGGGTCAATATCCGGACGGCCTTGCATTCGACATCGAGGGGCAAGTCTGGATTGCCGGCGTCATCTCCAACCAGCTCATCCGGATAGATCCCGATCGCGGCACGGCGCAGATCGTGCTGAGCGAGACTGATGCGGCCCATGTCGCCTGGGTCGAGGAAGCGTTCCTCGCCAACGCCGTCGGCCGGCCGCACATGGACAAGAACCCGGCGCTGAAGCTGCGGAATCTGTCCAGCATCGCGTTCGGGGGCCCGAACCTGACGACAGCGTATCTCGGCTGCCTGCTCGGGAATTCCATTGCACGTGTCGAGCTGCCTGTGGAGGGCTTGGCCCCTGTCCATTGGACTTACTGACCCCGCCGTCACCCGCCCAGCGATGCCGCGACCAGCGATGCCGGCCGCACGATCACCGGCAGGGGACCCTGAAGTCGACGTGGTAATGCTCGTCGTGCGGCACCCATGCTTGCCGCTTGTTGAAAGTCAGAATCTGCGACAGGCGCGCGCCGGCCTCCGTCGCGAACAGCTTCGGCTGCAGGCGGACGTCGAAAATCACGCGACCGATCGCGATTCCTTGCGCACGCGCCGCGCGCTCGAGAGCGAGGAGAAGCAGCGCCATCGCCTCGAAGTCGATCGAGTAGGCGCCCGACCGGCCCGTTTCATCGAAGACAACGGAATAGCCGAGCTGGTTGAAAACCGAGGCTGGGAAATCCGCCACCGCGCCGTCCGCAGTCCGGACGGGGACGTGGAAATCGACCGATGTGCCGTTCATATGCGATCGGTGCGGCGCGAATGAGCCACCCCACGGCCATCCGCTCTCCGCATACATGAAGCGCAGCTCGGGGTGGGTCTCATTCAGCTCCGCGTAGGCGGCCAATGCGGCGTCGCGGACGGCTCCATGCATGAAGGTGCGCCCGGCGAGAAAACCCAGAACGCTGTAGCTGCTGTAGTTCTCGCCCCACAGCGGTAGCCTCCGGCCGCCTTCGAGCCATCCCCCCACGACCCGGCCGTAGCAGCGGCTCGGCGGACCGCTCTCGCGACCGAGCCACGCGATCCAGGTTGCATAGCAGCCGAATGCGAGAACCGGCAGAGCAGCGCATATGAGCCAGCCACGTCGTGACCTGCGTGGCGACTTCCCTTTACTGAACCTCGGCATGCGCGTCGCTCATCTCTTGTCGTGGATAGGATGACGTCCGATCAGATGCGGCCGCCAGCGGTAGCGTGCTAAAGGGAGGCAAGCTGCGAGGCAAGGCGCCGCGCAATGTGGGAGGGTCTCATTCATGCGTTTCATGAAAGCCATGGTTGTCGCCGCGGCGGTGTGGACTGCCAGTTATCTGCCTTCAGGCGCGGCCGAGTTCACCTACAGCGATAAGGTGAACCAGGAGGTGGCGAAGAAGCTCGGCATTCCTGTTTACTTCGCGCTGCCGGCCAGCGCGCGTGCAACGTTGCCACGCTCGTTCGATACGTCTGACCGCCTGATCGACTTCAAGCACCCAGATGCCAAGGGAAATGCGGCCGATGTCGGCCTCAGGCTGATCGTCGCCAAGCGCGCGGGCTTTGCGAAGCGCATGGCCAAAAGCGGGCTTCTGCAGACGGGAGACATCCTGCTCACGTTCCGGCCCGAATGGGGAGGCGCCGGCACCTATCCGAACCTGCAGATGGGCGTCAGCCATGCTGGCATCGCATACGTAAAAAACGGGACGGTCTATCAGCTCGACAACCCAATGGATGCCGAGCACCTTGGCCCACAACTCAAAGGAGATTTCAGCGGCGATCATTATCGCAAGCTCAAGTTCCTGCACGTGATACGGCCACGCGGGCTGACTGACGACGATCGCGCCAATATTCTGGCCTGGGCCTCAATGCTCGGCGGCAATGCCAAGCGCATCTATCCGAAGCAGATCGCCTTCAACACGGATTACAACGCTCCCAAGTATGAGCCGGGTAAGCCGCTCGAGTTCGTGAAGACCCTCGCGCAATCCGCGCTCGGCCACCCCGGCGCGCCCGCAACGAACATGTTCTGCTCGGAACTCGTCTGGTCGATCCTCGCGCTGCGCAAGTGCGATCCGAAAACGACCGCGGAGTCCTTCAAGGATGCGCGGGTTCCGTCTTGCGTCAGCACGCCGATGATCCCGATGAAGGCAACGGGCAACTACATCAGCCGCCGCAGCGCCGCCTCGCATGCGGGCCTCGCCGATGGACCACTCCTGGTGATCGATTCCCTGAAGTTGCCGGATGCGGACCGGGACGCGCTTCTGCACACGGTGTTCGTCGAGAGCCCGACGAAGCTCGCCACCATGTCGTCCGGGCACCGGGAAGTTGCCGAAGCAATGCAGCCCAAGTTCACGCCGCTGGAGAAGTACTACAAGGCCGCAGCCGAGGGCGGTTTCCACCGCATTCAGGCCTATTTTATCGGCAATGCCTTCCGGAAAGCGATACCGGACAACTACTCGCCGACGTCGTACCTCATCAACACCCTGCTGCCCCCGAACAACAGCACGCGCACGATGGATTACGTCGCGACGATCATGTTCGAGTGACAGCGCGCACGCAACGCGACAGCGATGTCCGGCGGGGTGATCTGCCGGACACGACGGCGCCCTTTGAAAGAGATGCACGATGCCTGTTTGGAACCGCCGCTCCGTGATCACCGGCCTCGCAGCCGGAATGCTTGCGGGGCTCCGGCCAGTCCCTGCGCGCGTCGAGGATTCACCGCCGATCGGTGACATGCACGCGCACTACTTTCTCGTCGGGCCGAAACCGACAGTGCAGCCGCTCGCGCGCGGCATGGCGCGCGGCCGCGCGTCGCTCGTCTCCTGGTCCCTCGTCGGTGACATGCCCTGGATCCGACCCAGCGCCCGCGGGCTGCGCCAGTCGGGAACACCGAAGCCGGGCGATGCATCGAGGTGGTTCGAGGACGAGCTCGCCCGCGTCAAGGCTCACATCACCGAGCAGGATCTGAAGATCGCATACACACCGGCCGACCTGGACAGAGCGCTGAGGGGTGAGCCGCACATCCTGCTGTCAGTCGAAGGCGCGAGCTTCCTCGATGACGGCATCGCCGGCCTCAAGCGAGCGCACGATCTCGGCATCCGGCACCTTCAGCTCGTCCATTTCGTGCGCAACGCCATCGGCGATTTCCAAACCGAGCCGCCCCGGCATCATGGGCTGACCTCCTTCGGCCGTGAGGTGATCCAGGAATGCAACCGGCTCGGTATTCTCGTCGATCTCGCCCATAGCACGGCCGAGATGGTGCATCAGGCGCTGGAGATTTCCACGGTGCCGCTGGTGTGGTCGCACAGCTCGGTCGCGCCGGGCGGGCGGTCGAACCGGAAGGTGGCGGCTTGGCGCGACCGGCAACTCGGCCTTGAGGAGGCACGCGCCATCGCGGCGAAGGGTGGCGTGGTCGGCCTATGGGCGTTGCGCAGCGATGTCGGAGCGACCGCCGAGACCTACGCCGAAAGGCTCATCGAGATGGCAGCCTTGCTCGGCGATGATCATGTGGCCTTCGGCACCGACATGAATGCGCTCTCCAGATCGCCCATCTCGACCTATGCGGATCTGAGGCGCGCGGTCACCCACATGGAAGCCCGAGGGCTGGATCGCGCGCGGCTGCAGAAGATCGCCATCGGCAATTACGTCCGGGTGCTGCGGCGCGCCATGGAGGGCGCGCACGCATAGCCCCATTGAGGGCGAGGTGGCCGTCAACAAGTTAAGACGCCACCTCGACGACCGCGTCGGCGGCGAACGCGCCCCGCCCTTCCGGCAACACGATCACCGGATTGAGATCGACGGAGACGAGCCGCTCGCCCGACTGATGGGCGATGACCGAGAGCCGCGCCAGCATCTCCGCCAGCGCTTTGACATCGGCCTTCGGCCGCCCGCGTGCACCCTGCAGCAAGGCAGCTCCCTTCAGAGACAGGATCATCTCTTCCGCGACGTCGACGCCGAAGGGACAGCGGTGGAGCGCGACATCCTTCATGATCTCGACGAAAACACCTCCGAGGCCGACCATCGCCATAGGTCCGAATACCGGGTCGCGATGAATGCCGAGAATGCACTCAACACCGCCCTTCAGCTGCCGGGCAACGAGAATGCCCTCGATACGCGCCTTGGGCATGTGACTGCTGGCGCGCTCCATGAGCACATCGAAGCCTTGCCGCACCGCATCCGCATCCGCGACGTCCAGGAGCACGCCGCCAATTTCGGATTTGTGCAGGATGTCCGGCGACACGATCTTCATCACCACCGGAAAGCCGAAGCCCTGGGCAGCAGTCACTGCCTCCTCCGCCGTCCGGCAGACCCCCTCCGGCACGGCGGCAATGCCGGCCGCGGCCAGAAGCGATTTGGCCTCGGCTTCGCTGGGATTGGCATCCGGCAACGCGATGTGGGGCACTATGGGTGACGGCAGGCTAGGCTTGCGCGCGAATGCATCGCCGAGCCTGCCCATCGCCGCGATCGCGACGACAGCCCGGCTCGGATCCTCGAACACCGTGAAGCCGTCGGCCTCA
>JAEZHL010000303.1 GCA_023416575.1 Pseudomonadota bacterium | reverse complement strand
GGGCTGCGCTTTCCTGTCGTTCCGAAAGGCGACGAGGAAATCCGATTCCAGATCAGCGCCGATCACACCGAAACCGACATCGACGAGGCGCTGGCCGCACTCGGCGCATTGGCCGGGCGCTGATTGGCGCGATCCGATTGCGCACCCTGCTCCTTCGGACTATGAGCCGACCTGGATACTACTGAGTGAAACGCCGACCTAGCGCGATCCAATGATGGAAGCCGACCAAATCATCGCACTCCTGGGGCTGGAGCCACACCCCGAGGGCGGCTATTTCCGCGAGACGTTCCGGGATGCGCCCGCTAGCCGGCAGCGCGCGTTCTCGACCGCGATCTACTTCCTGCTGAAGGAAGGACAGAGTTCGCGCTGGCATCGGGTCGATGCCGCCGAGGTTTGGCACTGGTATGCCGGCGCGCCGCTGGAGCTCGGCATTTCTCCGCAAGGCGGGCCTGAGAGCATCGTGCAGCTCGGAAGCGACTTGCTCGCTGGGGAACACCCGCAAGCAGTCGTTCCCGCAGGCTATTGGCAACGAGCTCGGAGTCTCGGGGCCTGGACACTCGTCGGCTGCACCGTTGCACCCGGCTTCGACTTCGCGGGTTTCGAACTCGCCGCAATCGACTTCGATCCGACGAAATGCGATCGGTAAATTGATGCGGCGGAATTAGAGAAATTAGCGGCGAAAATCCGAATTTCCGGAAAAGCAGAACGCCCGGCGTGAACGCGCGCATTTCTCGCGCACTCACGAGCCGAACGCCCTTCAGGCCATGTCAGCCCCAAGGCGCAGGGTCGCGCCTGATTACTGCTTGAACGTGCCTTCGTAGTCGAACCGGGCGAGATCCTCGATGCCCTTGCGGAACTCTCTGTCCTCAGTGGCCGACCGAATGCCCGAGGTGTGCCGTGCTACCACCTGCGCCATCTCCGCCATCATCCTCGTGCGGGCGACGCTCCCCATGGCGAGCACCGTCAGAATCTCCGAAACGAAGCGCTCTTCGTTCGCAGCTTCTTCCCTGTACTCTTGCAGAACAGTCTCAATCCGACTGCGAAGCTCGCGCATAATCACCCCCCGAATCCCTGCAATCGTCAATGGCTTAGCGTTTGCCCCTCGGGGCGAGCATTGCCCGATTCGTTTGGCAATATCCACGCATACAGAAATGCAAAAGTGGAATGTGAATTTTCAAAAGAGCAATTACTTCCGAAAATAGTCATATTATGAAGATTTGCACCATCATGCGAAGATTATGCGCGCTCGCGGCCTGAATCGCGTTCATTTATCCCCAGCCGGTGACGGCAATGCCGCCTCCAGCGCGCTGAGTTCCGTGGCCACGGCCGTTGCAGAGGCCGCCTCGATCGCGCGATAGCGGCTGACCACCTCGCGCCCGAGATCGGTCAATCGTGCGCCACCACCTCCAGGGCCTCCGGTCTGCTTGTCCACAAGAGGCTCCCGGAAGATCTGATTGATTGCGTCGACGAGCATCCAGGCCCGGCGGTAAGACATGCCCATTGCCTTGCCGGCGGCGGAGATCGAGCCGTGTTGCGAGATGAGCTCCAGAAGCGCAATCTTGCCGGGCCCGAGGCTGCCGAACACGCCGAAGTCGATGCGGATGGTCAGCGTGGCCTGACGGGGATCATCACCCGTACCCGGTGCCTCCCGTTCCCCTCGCCGCCTCGGTCCTGGTTGCATGTCCTCGTCCGCTCAATGATGCCATCCATGCAATAGATCCCGGCTGCGCAGCATGCCAGCTCCCGCGGACGATGGCCCCGGCCTTCGGCCCACTCTGTTGGTCAGACGCCGAGCAGTCCAGCTTCACATCGTTTTCGCGCGCCGGATCATGTTCCGGGCGATGACGAGTTGCTGGATCTGGCTGGTGCCCTCGTAGATGCGGAACAGGCGAACGTCACGATAGAAGCGCTCCACCGCGTACTCGGCCATGTAGCCCGCGCCACCATGGATCTGCACTGCGCGATCGGCGACGCGGCCGACCATCTCGCTCGCAAAGAGCTTGCAGCAGGAGGCTTCCATACTGACGTCGGCACCGGCATCGCGCTTGCGCGCAGCATCCAGGATCATCGACCGTGCGGCGAGGATCTCCGTTTGGCTGTCCGCGAGCATGGCTTGGACGAGTTGGAATTCGGCGATGGGCTTGCCGAACTGCTCGCGATCGAGGGCGTAAGCAAGCGCATCGGCAAGAATCCGTTCCGCTGCCCCGGTGCAGGTCGCCGAAATGTTCAGCCGCCCCTTGTCCAACACCTTCATGGCGGTCTTGAAGCCTTGTCCCTCGACGCCGCCGATCAGCGCCTCCTTGGGCACACGGCAATCCTCGAAAATCACGTCGGCGGTATGGGCGCCGCGCTGGCCCATCTTCCGGTCCGGCTTGCCGACCGTGAGGCCCGGCGTGCCCCGTTCGACCAGCAAAGCCGAAACCCCACTCGCACCAGGCTTGCCGGGATCGGTCCGGGCCATGACCGTGAAAAGGCCCGCCTCCGGCGCATTGGTGATGAAGCGCTTCGTGCCGTTCAACACATAGTCATCGCCATCGCGGCGAGCCGACGTGCGCAGCGAGGCGGCATCGGAGCCCGACTGTGGCTCCGTCAGCGCGAATGAGCCGATGATCTCTCCCGAAGCAAGCCGCGGGAGGTAGCGGCGCTTCTGCTCCTCGGTTCCATCAATGACGATTGCCTGCGAGCCGATCCCGACATTGGTCGCGAAATAGGAGCGAAACGCGGGCGAGGCTTTCGCGACCTCGAAGACGACCTGGACCTCTTCCTCCATCGTCAGCCCGAGGCCGTCGTACTCCTCAGGAACTGCAAGGCCGAACAGTCCGAGCGCCTTCATTTCGGCGACGATATCGGACGGGATCTCGTCTTCCTCTGCGACGCGGACCTCGTTGGGAATGAGGCGCTCCCGCACGAACCTCTCGACCGTGCCGAGCAACTCGCCAAAGGTTTCTTTATCGATCGGCATTGCAATCTCCGCAGAGGTGGGCGGCCATCACGTCGAAGATGATTTTGCCGATCTGACGGTTGGTCTCAAGGCGATTTGCGGCTCCGATGCGGCGCGCGTGAGCAGTCAGATGGCGCGCACTGCCTCAAAAATCATCTGACCGGCAACGCTGGTCGTCGCCGGTCACGCTTGCTGATCGCGATCTCGTATCCGCCCATCATCGGACGAGGGGCGATGACATTGATTTCGCTTGATCTACGTCGGATATGCGGAGCGACCCGGCGTCTTCACCCTGATGCGGTAAAGCGAGGTCGACGCAGTGATGAAGATGCTGCGCAGATCATCGTCACCCCAGGTGAAGTTGGCCGCGACCTCCGGGGTTCGGATGACACCGAGGCAATCGCCCGATGGTGCGAAAACGTGGAGCCCGCCCGGACCGCAGCAATAGAGATTGCCTTCGCTGTCGATCTTCATGCCGTCCGGCGCGCCGTTTCCTTCCGCCTTGGTCTCGGCCCAGACGCCCGCATCACTGAGCGAACCGTCATCACGACGGTCGAACACGCGAATATGCATCCGCGCGGTGTCGTTGACGAACAGGCGACGCTCGTCGAGCGAGAAGCAGAGCCCGTTGGGCTGATCGAAGTCATCGGCCAGAAGCTGCGGCGGCCCGCCTTCCGGCGCAACCCGATAGACGCCCCGGAAGCCGAGCACGACCGGGCGCTCGAGCCCATAGAAATCCATGCGGCCGTAGGTTGGATCCGAGAAGTAGATGGCACCGTCACGCGCAACCACGATGTCGTTCGGGCTATTGAGCTCCTGCCCCTGGTAATGCGAGGCGACGACGGTCACCTGTCCGTCGGGCTCTGTGCGGCTCACACGGCTCGTTGCGTGCTCGCAGGCGAGCAGCCGTCCCTGGCGATCCCAGGTGAGGCCGTTCGATTTGTGGCTCGGAGTCCGAAAGCTCTGAATGCCATCACGCGCCGACCAGCGCCGGATGATGTCGCCCGGCATGTCGCTGAACAGCAGGTAGCGGTCGCGCGGATGCCAGAGGGGACCCTCCGTGAACAGGAACCCCGTTCCAAGTTGTTCGAACTCGACGGACGAGCCAACCACCGTCTCAAAGGTGGGGTGACGGATCTCGACGGTCATCGCTTGCTTGCCTCCGCCGCCGCCTTCTTGATTTCGCTGACGCTCCTCGCACCGACGTACCAGTCCTCGGCCTCAACCTCCTCGAACACCACCCAGACGGCCTCCTTGGGAAGCTCCGCGACCTCGGTGATCGCGTCGGTGACGCGGCGCGAGATCTCGTCCTTCCGCTCCTGCGAATGGCCCTTGAGTATCCTGACGCTGACGAACGGCATGCTTTGTCCTCCCTTTGGAATGAGAATAGCGAAAACTCAGCCACCCGGCGACGCGAGGGCGAGAAGATCGTCGCGCAACTTCGGGTCGTCGCGCAATGCTGAGGCAGGGCCGGAATACCGCACCGCCCCTTTCTGAAGAACATAAACGTGGTCGGCCAGCGCGAGAGAGAAGTGAAGCCCCTGCTCGGCAAGGAGAATGGTGAGACCCTGCGTCTTCAACTTGCCGACCTGCTCGAGCAGGGATTCCACCACGAGCGGTGCCAGTCCCTCCGACGGCTCGTCGAGCAACAACAGTTCGGGATTGCCCATCAGCGTGCGCCCGATCGTCAGCATCTGCTGCTCGCCACCGGAAAGGAAGCCGCTGCGCCGCCCGGAGAGCTCCCGCAGCTTGGGGAAGAAGTCGAAGACCTTGTCGATCGACCAAGGACCCGGACGCGCTGCCGCCCGACCGCCGACCTCGAGGTTCTCACGCACGCTGAGATCGGCGAAAACGCGTCGATCCTCGGGGACGAAGCCGATGCCAGCGCGGGCGATCTCGAACGGCCGCCGGCGTGTGATATCCGTCCCCTTCCAGACGATCTGGCCGCTCGACGCAGGCGTCAGGCCCATGATCGAGCGCATCGTCGTCGACTTGCCGACGCCGTTACGGCCGAGCAGGCATACGCAGCTGCCCTCCGGCACCGTCAGCGAGACGCCGAACAAGGCGCGGGATCGGCCGTAGGAGGTGTGGATGTCGCGCACTTCGAGGAGCGTCGCCGTCACGGGTGGTCCTCCCCGAGATAGACGCGGCGCACTTCGGGATCGGCCCGCACCTCGTCGGGAGGGCCGACGGCGATGATCCGGCCCTGATGCAGAACCGCAATCTTGTGGGCGATGGCGAAAACCACGTCCATGTCGTGCTCGGTGAAAAGAAGCGTCAATTCGCGCTCGATTGCGATGCGCTGCAGCAGCCGGATCGACTCCGCCGTCTCGATGGAGGACATGCCGGCGGTCGGTTCGTCGAGCAGCAGGATCTTGGGAGAAGCCGCGAGGGCGATGCCGAGTTCGAGCTGCTTCTGGTTACCGTAGGACAGTGTTCCGCTCGTCACCTCAGCCTGCTGCAGAAGCCCGAGGGAGGCGAGGAGCCGGTCCGTCTCCTCCCGGAAGGCGTCGCGGGAGCTGGACCAGAGATCGGTCGCAGCGCCGTGATGAGCGATCAGGGCCGCCTGAACGTTCTCGAAGACGGTGAGCTTCGGGAAAATGTTGGCGCGCTGGAAGGAGCGCCCCATCCCGAGACGGCAAATGTAGTGCGGCGCCGCGCCCGTGATGTCGCGGCCCTCGAGGCGAACCTGCCCGGCATCCGGACGAATGTGGCCCGTGATCAGGTTGAACAGCGTCGACTTGCCGGCGCCGTTCGGGCCGATGACAGCCGCGATCTCGCCGCGCGCGACCGAAAGGCTGACGTTCGATGTCGCGACGAAGCCGCCGAAAGATTTGCAGAGGCCAGAGATCTCAAGCATCGCGGCGGCGCCTCATCGCTTTCATGAGGTCGGCGGCGGTGCCCACGATGCCGGCCGGAAAGGCATAGAGCAGTACGATCAGAAGCAAGCCGAGAACGAGCGGCCAATACTCGGTGTAGGTGGTGATCTGCTGGTTCAGGACGACGAGTGTGAAAGCGCCCACCAGCGGACCGAAGAACTGCCCCATGCCGCCCAGGATCACCATGATGAGAACCTCCGCCGACTTGGCCCAGTAGCCGAAGTCGGGGAATACGCCACGGTTGAAGATGCCGAACAGCGCCCCGGCGAGCCCCGCGAACAGGCCCGCGATGACGAAGGCGGCGAGCTCGAAACGCTTGACGTCTATGCCGACGAACTCCGCCCGCTCCGGGTTTTCGCGAATGGTCGTCAAGATCCGACCGAATGGGGAATGTGTGATCCGCCGTAGCACGAACAAACAGACGCCTACGATCACCAGTGTCAGATAAAAGTACAGCTCTCCGGCCCGCATGCTGCCAAGGCCAGGGAGAACTTCCATCCACCCAAGATCCGGGTACGGAACGTTGGAAAAGCCCTGCTCGCCGCCAGTCACCGTATTCCACTTGAAACAGATCGCCCAAACGATCTGTGCGAAAGCGAGGGTGAGCATCGCGAAGTAGATTTTTGTCAGGCGAACGCAGAAATAGCCGAACACCAATGCCGCTGAGGCCGCCGCCAATCCGGCAAGCGGAAGGGCGAGCGCAAATGGCACCTCGTACGTCTTCATCGCGATGGCGCAGGTATACGCACCGATCGCGAAGTACGCGGCATGGCCGAAGGAGACGAGCCCGGTGGTGCCGAGGAGCAGGTTGAGGCTCGTGGCGAAAAGGCCAAGGATGAGCACATCCGTCGCGACCGACGTATAGAAGCGCGTGCCGAGGATCGGAATGAACAGCGCTGCCGCGAATGCGATCGCCATCCACGGAATTGCGGGGAGCCGGCTCTGTGTCATCGCGAAAGCGGCTTTCCAAACAGGCCCCACGGCCGGATCACGAGGATGATGGCCATCAGAGCGAACACTGCGAATATCGAGAAGCGCGGAAAGACCAGGATGCCGAATGAGAGGAACTGGCCGTAGATGAGGGCGCCGAAAAAGGCTCCCCAGAGCGAGCCGAGCCCGCCGATGACGATGACAATGAACGCCTCCACGATGATCTCGACATCCATTCCGGGATTGATGGTCTTGATCGGCGTCACCAGAGCCCCGGCGAGCCCCGCCAGGAACGATCCAAAGGCGAACATCGCGGTGTAGAGCCGTCCGACATCAGCCCCCAGCGCGCCGAGCATCTCACGGTCGAATGCCGCTGCCCGGACCATCCTCCCGAGATGGGTGCGATGGAGGATGAACCAGACCGTGCCGGCGACGATCGGCCCGAGCGCCATAATGAAAAGGTTGTAGTGCGGAACCACCGCGCCGAAGATGGTGCTGGCACCTGCGAGGCTCGGCGGGCGCGCCACCGACAGCTGTTGCGTACCCCAGATGATCTTGGCGACATCCGCCAGGACCAGCACGAGCGCATAGGTGAAGAGGAGCTGGTAGAGTTCCTCGCGCCCATAGAGCGGCCGGAGCAGAAACCGCTCGATCACCGCCCCGAGGATTGCAACGGCCGTCGCTGCCCCGAGGACGGCCAGCCAGAACGAGCCGGTACTGGCATCGAGAACATGGACGATCTGCCAGGCGAGGTACGCGCCGATCATATAGAACGAGCCGTGCGCGAAGTTCAGGATCCGCAACACGCCGAAGATCAACGCCAGGCCCGAGGCGATCAGGAACAGGAACATCGCGATACTGAGACCGCTCATGAACTGTCCGAACAGGAAGGACATCTCGAACATCAGTCTTCTCCGGACAGGGCCAAGGCGCTCGAGATCCGCGCGGAATGTTCTGCAAGCATCTCGGCCCAGACGGAAACATCTCGCGAGTGGAAGCGGGCTTTCGGCATCGCAAAGCTGAGCGCCGCGACGGTCCGGCCAGAACGGTTTCGTACTGGCACGCCAATGCAGCAGACACCGGCGCTCAGCTCCTCGTCATCGATCGCGAAACCTGCCTCGCGAGCCCGCTCCAGCTCGGCGACAAGCTCGTCGCGATCGGTGATGCTGCGCGGCGTGAGCGCGCACAGCGGGCCGGCCGCGAAGAACTGCTCGAGCTCGAGCGGCGGCAGACAGGCGAGCAGAACTTTGCCGGTGGCCGTGCAATGCGCCGGATCCCGGCGCCCTGCCCCTCGTGTCACCGTCACCGCCTGCCGCCCCGCGGCCGTGCAGATCTCGACCACATCGCGATCGCTCAGGATGGCGAGATGAACGGTCTCGCCCGCAAGGTCCCTGAGCTCCTCGATGCGGGGCCGCGCCGCACCGATGAGGTCGAGGCCACCCGCATAGGCAGACCCCAGCTCGAGGAGCCGCGACCCGAGCCTGTAAGCGCGGGTCTTCGGATCCTGTTCGACATAGTTGCGTCGTGCGAGGGTCTGCATCAGGCGATGTGCGGTGCTGACGTTGAAACCGGTCATGACGGCCAGCTCGGAAACGGAGACCGCCCGTCCGGCGGCGGCGACGTGCTCGAGAAGATCGAGCACCTTCGCCACCGTCTTGACCGCTGACCCCTCCTGCGCGGGGGCACGACCGGCTGGACTGCTCACGTCGAGATCAATCGAGGAACGGCGTCGGATCGACGTAGATCGGCTTCTCCATGATTGCGAAGGAGTAGCGCGGATCCTTGACCATCTTGCCCCAGAACTGCCCGCGGTTGGCCGAGTGCGTCTTGGGGTTGATCGTCTGCTTACCGATCGGGGTGTCGACGGTGATGCCCAGGAGTGCCTTGGCGACGTCGTCCGGCTTGGCGCTGTTCGCTTTGCGGATGCCCTCAACCAGCACCTGCATTGCGATATATCCCACGACAGGCCAGGACGAGGGCTGCTCCTGATTTGTGTACTTCTTCAGCCGCTCGACGAAGTCCTTATGCTGTGCCGGACCGTCCTCCCAATGGAAGACATCGTACGAGTTGCCCCAGATGCCGAGCGGATAGTCGTCACCGATCGCCTTCGCAGACTCGATCGACCCTGCCTCGCCACCGGCAATGAAGTTGTTATTGATCCGGTCAAAATAGCCGAGCGGCTTGGCCTGCTTGATGAAGGTCACGAAGTGCCCGCCCCACAGAGAGCTGAACACGGCCTCGGGCCGGTTCGACATCTGGGCATTGATGAAAGGCGTATAGTCGGCCTCACCGAGCTTCGGCCATTGCTGGTCGACGATCTCGACCTCTGGCTTGATCTTCTTGAGATGAGCGACGAAGGCCGCGGTCACTTCCTGGCCATACGCATAATCCGGGCTCATCGTCGCGACGCGCTTCACCGGCAGCTTTGCGATGAGCTCGGCTGCCGATCGGCCCTCGATGGTCGTGGTCGACGCCGTCCGGAACAGATAGGGGTGCAAGTTTGCGGGCGCCGTCAGCGCCTCCGGTTTCGAGACCGGCGCGACGAAAACGACCTTATTCTCCTTGGCGATCGGAGAAACCGCGGGCCCTTCGGCCGCCGTGAATGTGCCGACGAGGAAGTCGACTTCGTCCTTCAGGATCAACTCCCGGGCGACACGAACCGCCTCGTCCGCGTTACCCTTGCTGTCCTTCGAGATCAGCTCGAGCTTGCGACCGAGAACCCCGCCCTTGGCGTTGGTCTCGTCGACGAACATCTGCGCACCCTTGAGGGTCGGCTCACCGAACAGCGCGCCGGG
>JAEZHL010000405.1 GCA_023416575.1 Pseudomonadota bacterium | reverse complement strand
TGGAAGCTGATGCCCTGCAGGCCATTCAGGCGCGACTTGCCAGGTCGGGCAACGGCAACTTCGGGTTTCATCATTACGTTGCGCTCGCCTGCGTGCGCGCTCTCGAGCCGCAAAGCCAGGATGCCGTGAGGCTGAGTTTCGGCTTGGATGCGCACGGCGCGCCCTCGGACGTGATCGAAGCGGGACGCCGGGATAGCTTGTCCGCGCTCGCCGCTAAGATTGCTGTAGCGGAAGCGAGCGACGCCGGGGCCGGAGACGTTCTGATCCTCCTTGCGGAAGGCGGGCTCCACATCTTCGGCCCGGCCGTGCCGGTGGGCTGGCGCATGGCGCTGGGGGTCGGATCCGTCCGCCGCACGCGCCGGCTCGAGGAAAGCGCGCACGAGCTGAGCCTCACCCTCTCCTACGACGCGACCACGATTGAGCACGGCGTCGCGGCCCGCTTCCTGGGACGCGTGAAGGCGCTTCTGGAAGAGCCATTGCAGTTGCTGGCGAGCTGATTGGATAGCCAATGGATTTCTCCCTCTCGGACGAGCAGAGAATGATCGCGGAGAACGCGCGCAAGGTGGGCGAGCGCTTCGGTCTCGACTACTGGCGTGATTGCGATTCCAAAAAAGCGTTTCCGGCCGAGTTCTGGCAGGCTGTGTGCGAGGCCGGTTTCTGCGGTGTCGCCCTCCCCGAGGAGCATGGCGGGAGCGGGCTCGGCATGGTCGAGATGGCGCTCATCATCGAGCAGCTCGCGGCAGCCGGCGGTGGCGCCACCGTCGGCCAGCTTTTCATGATCAATCCGATCTTCGGCGGTGTCTCGATCTCCCGCTTCGGGACCGATGCGATGAAGCGGGATCTGCTGCCAAAAATCATCTCAGGTGAAATCAACTGCTGCATGGCGCTGACGGAGCCGGACGCGGGCTCCAACAGCCTCGAGATCAAAACATTCGCGACGCGCTCGGGGAACGGCTGGCGGCTTTCCGGCCGCAAGATCTGGATCACGGGCGTGGAGTCGGCGCAGAAGATGCTCGTCGTCGCGCGCACCACCAAGCTCGAAGAGGCAGGACGGCGCACGCAAGGCTTGTCGATGTTCCTCATCGACGTCGTGCGCGAGGGGCTGACCTACGCGCCGATCGAGAAGCTCGGCACCAACACGCTGTCGTCGTGCAGCGTCTTCTTCGATGACGTGTACGTCGATGGCAGCGAGCTCGTCGGCACGCTCGATAACGGCTGGTACGAGCTGCTGGACGTGTTGAACACGGAGCGTATCGTCACAACGGCGGGGCTCGTCGGCGCGGCTCACCTCGCGATTCGCCTCGGGGTCGAGTTTGCCAAGGAGCGACGCGTTTTTGGCGGCAAGCCGATTGCAGGCTACCAGGGAATCCAGTTCCCACTCGCTCAGCACTGGGCAGAGATCGAGTGTGCCCGCCTCATGAACATCAAGGCCGCAGCCCAGTTCGACAGAGGCGAGCCATTCGGGACTGAGGCCAATGTCGCCAAGCTGCTCGCCTCCCAGGCGGCATCGGCCGGCATCGAGAAGGCCATGCAGACCATGGGCGGGATGGGTTACGCCAAGGAGATGCACGTCGAGCGGTTGTGGCGCGATGCCCGCCTGTTCCGTTTTGCGCCGATTTCGGAGGAAATGATCCTGAATTTCATCGCCGGGCAAAACCTCGGACTGCCAAAGTCCTATTGAGGATTGTCGGGCGCGGGAGGGAGCGGTGCCATGCTGAATCTGTCGAGCTTCATTCGCTTTCACGCGAAACGCACGCCTGACCGGACCGCGATCGTCTACGGCGACACGCGCCTCAGCTATGCGGACTTCCGCGACCGGATCGAGGTCACCGCGGGCATGCTGGCGGCACGGGGAATCGGCCCTGGTGATATCATTGCCGTGTTCATGAAGAACAGCCTGGCGTTTCTGGAAATCGCGTTCGCGACCAGCCATCTCGGGGCCGTTTTCCTGCCGATCAACTTCCGCCTAGCGGTTGATGAGGTGCGCTACATCGTCGAGCATGCGGGGGCTAAGCTCGTGCTTGCCGATACGGAGCTTGCCGCGGGCGTTGCCGGTCTGCCCGAGGTGATCCTGGTCGACGAGGCGGCGCAGTCGGATTCGACGCGCCTTGCCGGCGGCGCGGCGCCCGTCCCCATGCATGTGCGTGCGGCCGACGATCTTTTCCGCCTGATGTATACCTCGGGGACGACGGATCGCCCGAAGGGCGTCATGCACACGTATTCGAACTTCTATTGGAAGTGTGCCGATCACGTCGTTGCTCTCGGTCTGACCGCCGAGGACCGGCTCCTGATCACGGGACCGCTCTATCACGTTGGTGCTTTCGATCTGCCAGGCATGGCGGTGCTCTGGGCCGGCGGCATGCTGTGCGTGCACCGTGACTTCGATCCGCTATCTGCGGTCCAGTCGATCGAGCGTGAGCGCCTGACCGGGGCATGGCTCGCGCCGGTGATGACCAGCGCCATCCTCGCCCATTCGGAGCGGGAGAAGCACGACGTCACGAGCATCAAGTGGGTCATCGGCGGTGGTGAGCGGACGCCCGAGCCACGCATTCGCACCTGTGCGGCCTATTTCACGCGCGGGCGCTACATCGATGCCTACGGTCTGACCGAGACGTGCAGCGGCGACACGATGATGGAAGCGGGGCGCGAGATCGAGAAAATCGGTTCGGTCGGACGGGCACTGGCGCACGTCGAAATCGAAATTCGCGACGATACCGGACGTGCCCTGCCTGCGGGGGAACAGGGGGAGATCTGTCTGCGCGGGCCCAAGATCACGCGCGGTTACTGGAAGGATCCAGAGAAGACGCAGTCGTCGTTCTTCGGCGATTGGTTCCGTACCGGCGATATCGGCTATCTCGATGTGGACGGATTTCTCTATCTCACCGACCGGAAGAAGGACCTCATCATCTCCGGTGGCGAGAATATCGCATCCTCCGAAGTTGAACGTGTCATCTATCAGTTGCCGCAAGTGCGAGAAGCTGCCGTCATCGGTGTTCCGGATGAGCGCTGGGGAGAAAAGCCAGTGGCCGTCGTCGTGCTCGATCCCGGTCAGACGCTGGACCTCGAGACACTGGCGAGTTACTGCCGCAAACATCTTGCCGGGTTCAAGGTGCCCAAGGAGCTCGTCGTACGCGAGCAGCTTCCCCGCAATCCGTCGGGCAAGGTGCTGAAGCGGGTGCTCAGGGCTGAACTCGCGCACTGATCTTGCGACGGACGATCGCCTTACCCCCGCCCAATTTCGGGCGCTTAACTGTGATTCTGTTTCGAGAATAGTGTAGCGTACCAGCGCAAGTCTATTCTGCTGACGACGTTATCGCTGGCCCGGTTGGCCAGATGTTTCAGGGCTCCAGCCACTGCTGCGAGATGAGCCCATGATGGCCATTCTTGCCTTGTTTCTCGCGTAGATCTCGATCGGCTTGGAAATATCTGGACCGTAGCGGATCGAAAGTTCCGATATTCGGCGGTGATTGGCGTCGATTTCGGTGTCGAGGGGCGGAGTAGGATTGCAACTCACGCTCGCTCGAACACAATCCGCAGCGGGCACATCCAATTTGGAACGGAGTTCCTCCTGCATGGTCGATACTCGGCGTACGGCGCCACTGGAAGCTATTCTCGAGAGCCTGTCGCTGCATCCGGCGGATGAATGTCAGGATTTTATAAATTTCCAATCGAGCGGACGGCTGACGCTAGGCGTCGAGATTGAGCTGCAACTTATCGATCGCGAGACCTTCAACCTCGCACCCCGCGCCGAAGACGTGCTCGCGCTCGCCAGCGGGCTGCCGAGTATCACGAAAGAGTTCTACCTGAGCACGGTCGAGATCAACTCGCGCAAGTGCGCAGACGTGCATGAGATCGGCCGCGACCTCGATGACAGCATACGGCAGCTCGAAAAGATCGGGGACAGCCTGGGCCTGTCCTTCTCGACGACCGGCTGCCATCCGTTTGCGCGCTATGCCGATTGCATCATCACGCCGACGCCGCGCTACAACGAGCTGATCGACCGCAACCAGTGGCTGACGCGGCGCATGACCGTTTACGGCATGCACGTTCACCTCGGGATGAGCAGCGGCGACGAGTGCATCCGCTTCAACAACTTCTTCCTCCACTTCCTCCCGCATCTGCTGGCGTTGTCGGCCAGCTCGCCGTTCTGGCAGGGCGAGGACACGGGGCTCGCCTCTTGTCGTCCTACGACGTACGAGGCACTGCCGACGGCAGGGCAGCCGTACATGGTGCACTCCTGGCGCGAGTTCGGGCAGCTTTGCAGCACGCTCAAGGCCTGCAATGCAATCCAGTCGCTGAAGGATTTGTGGTGGGACCTCAGGCCAAGCCCATCGCACGGAACGCTCGAGATCCGCATTTGCGACGGCTTGGCGAGCCTGTCCGAGACGCTGGCGGTTGTGGCGTTCGTGCACGCGCTGGCGCACTGGTTCGAAGATCATGCGAGCTGGCTGGAGCAGGTGCCGCCACCGCCGCGCTGGCTTGCGCGCGAGAACAAATGGCGCGCGATGCGCTTCGGGTTGGATGCGAAGCTGGTGACGCATCTCGACGGAAGCGTGAAGCCGCTCCGGGATGAGGTGGCAGATTGGTGCGACCGGATCGGTCCGAGCATCGCGGCGCTCGGTTACGAGCCCTACATCGCAACGCTTCGCCAGATCCTGGCGGAGGGCAACAGCTCCACGCGCCAGCGCGCGGTCTACGCTAAAACGGGTTCTCTGGCGCAAGTCGTGCAGCAGAACATCATGGAGTTCCGCTCCCGCGCGCCGGTCTGGGCGCTGGGCGATGCGACGGAGCTGGCATCATAGGCTTCGCGTCGCACGACAGCGGCTGCCATCATTACGGCGCATAGCTCCAGCATCCGAAACGAGGCCTTCATTCTCCATCCTGCCGGACGAGGTTTCCCTTTCGGAAAGGGTGACGGGTACCGATTGTCTGGGGAGTGGCAACCGCGCATTGTGCGACTGGCGGATCAGGACTATGCCATGCCACTCAGCGGCAGGGGTATGGCCAGAGAACGGGATTGGTGATCATGACGGGTCCAGATGCGAGTATGCTGCTGGCCGGAATCTCGACCTGGGTCGAGATCGAGAGCCAGACGGCCGATGTGGCGGGCGTCAATCGGCTGATGGATCGGGTCGCTACGGGCTATCGCCAGGCGGGGGCCATCGTCGATCGCATTCCGGGCACTGGCGGGTTTGGCGATCACCTGTTGATCTCGGCTCCTTGGGGTGGTGACGCGCCTGGGATCCTGGTGCTCTGCCACCTCGATACCGTTCATCCGAAGGGAACGCTCGAGCACTTCGGCTTCCGGGTGGAAGGCGATCGCGCCTATGGCCCTGGCATCTACGACATGAAGGGCTGCGCTTACCTGGCGTATGCCGCCTATCGCTCGCTCGCCGAGGCGAACAAGACGACAACGCTGCCGCTGCGGTTCCTCTATACCTCCGACGAGGAGGTTGGCAGCCCGACATCGCGCGCCCTCATCGAAGCCCAGGCGCGCAATGCCAAGTACGTGCTGGTTACCGAACCCGCTCGTGACGGAGGCAAGGTGGTGACGGCGCGTAAGGGGGTTGCCCGGTTCGTCATCACGGTCGAGGGACGGCCGGCGCACTCCGGGTCACGGCACGCAGATGGGCGGAGCGCCATCGTGGAGATGGCAAAGCAGATCATCGATATCGAGGGCAAGACCGATTACGGGCGCGGGATCACCGTCAACGTCGGAAGGATCGAAGGAGGAACTGCGGCCAATACGGTGCCAGCGCACTGCTGGGCGAGCATCGACGTGCGGGTGAATACGGTCGCCGATGCCGACGAGATCATCGCCCGGCTGGCAGCGCTGAAGCCGAAGACCCCTGATACCCGCGTGACGGTGACTGGTGGGCTCAACCGGCCGCCATTCGAGAAGAATGCCGAGGTGACGCGGCTCTTCGACCATGCCAAGGCCGTCGCACGCGAGCTCGATATCGATCTCATCGATTGCGCGACTGGCGGTGGCAGCGATGCAAATTTCACCGCTCACACGGTGCCGACGCTGGATGGGCTGGGTGTCGACGGCAACGGGGCGCATACGCTCGAGGAGCATCTGCTGATCTCCTCGCTCGTGCCCCGCATGCTGCTGCAGCGCCGCCTGTTCGAGACGCTGACGTAGGGGCCACCGAAGCGCCGATCCTGGATCCCGGATCGGCGCTTGCCGAGGCTCACGCCGTCCGGGATGACGGTCGATGGCCTGCGCTCAGAAGGCGACCTGATCGCCGCCCTTGAGCTGCAGCATGTCGCGCGCATCGTCGGGCGTCGCGACCTCGAGCCCCAAGCCCTCGATGATCTGACGTGCGAGGCGGACCTGCTGGGCGTTGCTCTCGGCGAGCTTGCCGGGGCCGGCCCACAGCGAGTCTTCCAGTCCGACGCGGATATTGCCGCCCATGGATGCCGCCATAGCAGCGATGGGGAGCTGATTGCGGCCGGCTCCAAGCACGCTCCAGTGGTAATCCTTGCCGAACAGGCGGTCGGCCGTGCGCTTCATGTGCGCGACGTCCTCCGGATGCGGACCGATGCCGCCGAGGATACCGAACACGCTCTGCACGAAGAGCGGCGGCTTGACGATCTTCCGGTCGACGAAATGGGCCAGCGTATAGAGGTGGCCGATGTCGTAGCATTCGATCTCGAACCGCGTGCCGTTGTCAGCGCACGTCGTCAGGATGTACTCGATGTCCGCGAACGTGTTCTTGAAGAAGCCGCTGCGCGAGCCTTCGATGTAGGGCCGCTCCCAGTCGAACTTGAACTCGTTCGTTCGCGCCAGCATGGGATAAAGGCCGAAGTTCATGGTCCCCATGTTGAGCGAGGCGACCTCGGGCTTGAACGTCGCCGCCGGCCGCACGCGCTCCTCGACCGTCATGGTCATCGCGCCGCCCGTCGTGATGTTCACGACGCAGTTCGACCGCTGCTTGATCACCTTCAGAAACGGCGCGAAGGCCTCGACGCTCTGATCCGGCTTCCCGGTCTTAGGGTCGCGCGCGTGCAGATGAACGATGGCGGCACCCGCCTCCGCCGCCCCGACCGCAGCGTCGGCGATCTCCGACGGCGTGATCGGCAGGTGGGGCGACATCGACGGCGTGTGGATCGAGCCTGTGACGGCGCAGGTGATGACAACCTTGCGTGACTTGCTCATGTTCGCACCTTTCAGTCCGAGAATGGCTTCATCTGGCGCTTGTGCGCGGCAAGGACGGCGAGCTGCTCGTCGCGCCAGCGTGTCTTGGCTGCATGCCGGCGCGGATCGGGGGTGGGGCCCCATGCTGCTGCGGCGGCTGCGGTTTTCTCTTCATCCCACACGGAGGCCGGTGGCTGGTCGTCGGCGAGGCGGCGGAAGAAGGGGCTGAAGCGCTTGCAGTAATCGAGAATGCCGCCGGGCGCATTGAGCTCGATCGTCTCGAACGGACCCATGAACGACCAGCGCAGGCCGAGGCCGTTGCGGATCGTCTCATCGAGATCCTGAGGCGTGATGACGCCGTCCTCGACCAGCCGAAAAGCCTCGGCAAGGAGGGCTGTCTGCAGACGGTTCACAACGAATCCGTCGACCTCGCGCTTGATGTGGACCGGGACCTGTCCGACGGCGCGGTAGATCTGTTGGGCGCGTTCTAGAACCTCCGGCGCCGTCCACGGGGCACCGCACAGCTCAACGATAGGAACGAGGTGCGGAGGATTGACAGGGTGGGCGACAAGGCAGCGTGCGCGGCCAGTGAGCGCCTCCGTGTAAAGCGACGAAACGAGAGAGGAGGTCGAGGAGGCGAGGATCGTCTGCGGCGCCGCGGCAGCATCGAGCCGCGCGAAGATGTCCCTCTTCATGTCGACAGTCTCGGGGGTGTTCTCCTGAACGAGGTCGGCTCCGCTGACTGCGTCCTCCAGGCTCGTTGCGACCCGGACGCGGGCTGCGGCCCCATCGGGATCATCCGCCAGACCGTGGCGTGCCAAGTCCGCCAAGCCCTGTGCAATGAGATCCTGCGCCTGCTCGGCGACACCGGCCACGCCATCCCAGATCGTGACGTCCGAACCAGCGCGTGCAAACACCATCGCCCAGGCACGGCCAATCAGCCCTGCCCCAATCACTGCCACCCGTGGCATGCATTTCTCTCCCGTCTACTTCATGCAAATCATCGAGCGCGCTTCTCATTTGGCACGCCCGGATCGGCTCGGTGCCAAGTTAGCCGCCGCGTGAGATAATGAAAACGAATAACGCCAACGATCGGGAGGAAAGCTGCTGCCATGGATATGCATATCGACGGACTGCGTGTGCTCGTCACAGCGGGGGCGAGTGGGATCGGGCTGGAAATCGCGCGTGCATTCGTGCGCGAGGGCGCCAGGGTGCACGTGTGCGACGTCGATCGGACGGCCCTGGAGGCGCTGGGAAGGAATGATCCGAAGGTCACCCGGAGCGTCTGCGATGTCGCCGATCGGGCGCAGGTCGCAACCATGTTCGAGGAGGCGCTGAAGGCCCTCGGTGGGCTCGACTGTCTCGTCAACAACGCCGGGATTGCCGGACCCACGGGCCGGGTCGAAGAGATCAACCCGGAGGACTGGGACCGGTGCCTCGCCGTCGATATCACAGGTCAGTTCAACTGCGTCCGGCTGGCGGTGCCGCATCTCAAGCACAGCAAGAACGCCAGCATCATGAACCTGTCCTCGCAGGCCGGGAAGCACGGGTTTCCGCTGCGCTCGGCCTATGCCGCAGCCAAGTGGGGCGTCATCGGCTTCACCAAGACGATCGCGATTGAGCTTGGCCCGTTCGGCATCCGCGCCAATGCGCTGCTGCCGGGGCTCGTCGCGGGCGACCGCATCCGGCGCGTGATCGAGGCGAAGGCTCAGCAGCGCGGCGTCTCCTTCACGGAGCAGGAGCAGCACATGATGCAGTTCGCATCGCTCAAGGAGTACGTCACGCCGCAGCAACTCGCGGACATGGTGGTGTTCACCGCCAGCCCGCGCGGCCGCACCATTTCGGGGCAGGCGATCTCCGTGTGCGCCGACACGAATATGCTGGGTTGACCGCGATCAGGGACGCACCCCTTTTCTTGGGGGCGATCCCGGCTGAGGTGCTCAGAGCCGGGGCTTTCGCCCCCTCAGCCGTGGCGGGGCCTTGCCTGCTGAAAACGCGGGAACCTCCGCCACCCGCAGCATGTTCATGGTGACGAAGGAGTCCACCATGAACAGCTTTGGCACCGCTTCCGAGCTTCGCGTCGGCGATCGTGACTACTCAATTCACAGCCTGAGTGCACTGCGCCAGCACGGCTTCGATGTCGACCGTCTGCCCTATTCCTTGCGGATCCTCCTCGAGAACCTGCTGCGTAACGAGAACGGCTCGACGGTGACCAAGGCCGACATCGAGGCCCTGGCCGGTTGGAAACCGGGTGCGAAGGGGCAGAAGGAGATAGCCTTCTCTCCGGCTCGGGTGCTCATGCAGGATTTCACCGGTGTGCCGGCCATTGTCGATCTGGCGGCCATGCGGGCGACGATGGCCCGCCTCGGCGGTGACCCGTCGAAGATCAATCCCCTCCAGCCGCTCGAGCTCGTGATCGATCACTCCATCCAGGCGGATGCCTTCGCCATCCCTGACGCCATGCAGATCAACACGGAGCACGACTACGAGCGCAACGGCGAGCGGTACGCATTCCTGAAGTGGGGCCAGCAGGCATTCCGGAATTTCCGCGTCAGCCCGCCGAATGGCGGGATCTGCCACCAAGTGAACATGGAATACCTGGCGCGGGTCGTCTTCGGCTCTCGTGAGGAGGATCGGCCCAAAGACGCTACGAAACCGGCGGCCTATCCGGATACGCTCGTCGGCACCGATTCCCATACGCCCATGGTCAACGGCCTCGGCGTTCTGGGCTGGGGCGTCGGCGGCATCGAGGCCGAGGCCGCAATGCTGGGCCAGCCCATCTCGATGCTGGTTCCGGACGTGATCGGCTTCCGCCTTTCCGGCCAGCTCCGGGAGGGAGCGACCGCAACCGACCTCGTGCTCACCGTGACGCAGATGTTGCGCAAGAAGGGCGTGGTCGGGCGGTTCGTCGAGTTCTACGGTCCTGGCGTTGCCAATGTGCAGGTCGCTGACCGCGCGACGATCGGCAACATGTCACCGGAGTATGGATCGACGTGCTCCATATTCCCCGTCGATGATCTGACGCTCGAATATCTCCGCTTCACCGGCCGCCCGGAGGAGCAGGTCGCGCTGGTCGAAGCCTATATGAAAGAGCAGGGTCTCTTTCACGACGCCACCTTCCAGGAACCGGAATTCACCGACACGCTGGAACTCGATCTGTCGACGGTCGAGCCGTGCATCGCGGGTCCGGGGCGACCGCAGGACCGCATCCCACTCAACATGGCGAAGCAGGCATTCGAGGCGGCGCTGCCGTCGCTGCTGCCGCCAGCGGAGTTCCGCGGACAGAAACAGCACGCAGCACGATCCGCCGCCAGTCAGCCCATCGGCGTCTGGGGGGAGACACCTGCCGTTGGAATCCCGCTGGAGCTCAATCGCGCTGCGGCCGATTTCGACGGTCAGCTTCGGCACGGCGCCGTGGTCATCGCCGCGATCACGAGCTGCACCAATACGTCCAATCCGGCTGTCATGATGGCGGCGGGTCTCCTGGCGAAGAAGGCTGTCGAGCGCGGGCTGAAACGCCAGCCCTGGGTGAAGACGTCGCTGGCGCCCGGATCGCGCGTGGTGACGGCCTATTACGACCGGGCCGGCCTGACCCCTTATCTCGAGGCGCTGGGCTTCGATCTCGTTGGTTACGGCTGCACGACGTGCATCGGAAACTCGGGGCCGCTGCCGGACGAGGTGTCCGAAGCGATCAAGAGCAATGGGCTCGTCGTGGCGTCGGCCCTGTCCGGCAATCGCAATTTCGAAGGACGCATCCATTCTGAGGTTCGCGCCAACTATCTGATGTCTCCGCCGCTGGTGGTGGCATTCGCCATTGCCGGCCGGATCGACATCGACCTCGAAAGCGAGCCTCTCGGCCGTGATCAGAATGGGCAGCCGGTGTTTCTGCGCGATCTTTGGCCAAGCCAGGAAGAAATTCGCCAGACGATCCGCAACTCCATCAGCTCGGATATGTACCGGGATAATTACGCGCGCATTTTCGAAGGCGACGAGAAATGGCAGATGCTCGCATCTCCATCGGGCGAGCTCTACGACTGGGATCTGGAGTCGATGTATATCCGGAACCCGCCATTTTTCGACGATATGCCCCGGGAAGCGCCGGCGAGTGTGCCGGATATCAGCGGCGCACGCGTGCTGGCCGTATTCGGCGACAGCGTCACGACGGATCACATCTCACCAGCGGGCAGCATCCGGGCGGATTCCCCGGCTGGCCAGTATTTGATCGATCACGGCGTGGCTGCGCGGGAATTCAATTCCTATGGTGCCCGGCGAGGAAACCACGAGGTGATGGTCCGGGGGACTTTCGCCAATGTCCGGATACGCAATCGGCTCGCGCCTGGCACCGAGGGTGGATTTACGACCTATCTGCCAACCGGCGAGGTGATGACGATCTATGATGCCTCCCAATATTATCTTGAGCAGAAAACGCCGCTCATCATTCTGGCCGGAAAAGAATATGGCTCCGGCTCGAGCCGCGACTGGGCGGCGAAAGGGCCGTTTCTGCAGGGCGTTAAAGCGGTCATAGCCGAGAGCTTTGAACGGATACACCGGTCCAATCTTGTCGGCATGGGCATCGTGCCGCTGCAGTTCATGCCCGGTCAGTCGGTGGATGGTCTCGGCCTGACTGGGCGCGAGACCTACGCGATCGAGGGCCTGAGCGCGCGCGTGGCGAACGGCTTCGCCGATAGCCGGTCACTCACGGTCCGGTTCCAGCATCAAGACGGAACATCGGGCACGTTCGAGGTCATGGCCCGCATCGATACGCCCCAGGAGGTCCTCTATTACCGAAACGGCGGGATCTTGCAGTACGTGCTCCGGCATCTCCTGGGCGAGCGGTCGGAAAGTGTGAAAATGCCGGCCGCCATCCCGGAGAGGCCGCAACCGACGGTCAAAGACCTGTTCGTTGATGAGGCATCGATCGAGTCATTTCCGGCCAGCGATGTGCCGTCGCATTGAGCGGGCTGGCCGGGTAAGCGCATCGGAAACAGTTCTGCACGGCGGTGCGGGGCAGCTAGAAGCTCCCTCGTGATTGGGACCGCCCGGCAGATCCCTTCGACGCGTAGCCCTTACTCCCTAAATTCCGTCTCCAGCACAGGATCAGTTGTGCTCGTCCATCACGGCGGCTGTCGCGGATTGTGGGTTATTGAACAACGTACAGAATCACCTGGCCTCTGAACAAATTCCCATTATACTCAACCTGTAAGAACGCGATGCTCATGCAATCGAGCAGGCGTAGAACGCAGAAGTTTCTGAGGCGAGCTGAGAGCAGCGCATAGTGGTGAGCGCTGCGCAGCTGCGATGATGAGTTGTGGACTGGGGGAGTCGTGTTGAAAGTTCGTGGCGTGCGTGTGAACTGTTGCCCGCAGCAATTGGAGTCTGCTGGCGTTCACAACAAGTACTTTGGTCTTGGCGTATCCCAGGCCGTGCTTGCTTCGGCACTCAGCGTTGCTGGAGCCGCCTTTTCCCCGGCATACGCGGCAACTTACACCGCCTCCGATCAGGCCAGTCTGATCGATGCCATCAATCAGGCGAATGCCGACGGCGATCCGTCATCGACGATTACGCTGACCGACAGTTTCTCGGCCACGAGCGCCGCGTTGCCTCAGGTCACCAAGCCGCTGACCATCGATGCCGGTTCGTATACTCTCTCCACGACCGGCGATCGCACCTACAGTGTGGCCACCGGCGCGACATTGACGCTCAAGGGCGACATCGACGGCACCGGCGTTCTCGGCAAGGACGGTTCGGGCACGCTCGTCATCAACGGCACGGGCAACACATACGCCAAGAATTTTGATGTCACTGGCGGACAGGTGCGCATCGAGGCCGGCGGCCAGCTCACTGTCGGCAATGGGACCGACGGGGGGCTTCACATCACCGGCGACGGTGCCAGTGTCGTGGTTACAGGTGCAGGCTCAAGCTTGGACACCAGATCGGGAAGCAACAAGGTCGGTTCAGTCGCCGGCAGCTCGCTTACAATCGAAGCCGGCGGCGCTTTCGCGACCACCAACGCCGTTAACATCGGTGATGCGGTGGGTAATACGGGTACCATAACTATCCGGGGCACCGGCACCACATTCTCTGCGACAAGTCTCAACGTTTACCGAGGCACTGGCTTTATCAATATTTTGGACGGCGCCGCGGTCACAACCACCAGCGGCGGCATCGGCGGCGTCGGTGCGCAAGCGTCGGCGGGCGGTACCGGCACCGTCATCATTTCCGGCACCGGCTCCAGCTGGACGACCGGCCAGTTCGGCGTCTTCAAGGGGTCAATGTCCATATTGGACGGTGGCCTGATGGCGACGACGTACACGCGCATCGGGGTTACGGCCGCCGACAATGCGACGGTGCTGGTGTCGGGCGCCGGGTCCAAACTGACCGGCAGTTCGAACGGTAGCGGCAACAATTATACGGAAGTGGGCGGCGCCGGGACCGGCATCCTGACCATTTCCAACCAGGGCAATGTCACGGTGGGGAGCACCGGCGCCGGCACCTTGCGGATCGCCACCAGCGCCACCGGCCGCGGCACGCTCAACATCGGCGGCGCGCTTGGACAGGCTGCGACGGCGGCCGGCACGCTCGATGCGGCGATTATCCAGTTCGGTGCCGGTGCGGGCCTCGTCAACTTCAATCACACCGACACCAACTATGTGTTCGCCACGCTGATGCAGGGGGCGGGCGCCGTCCAGCAGAATGGGCCCGGCACCACGATCCTGACCGCTGACAACACCTATTCCGGCGGCACCACCATCAACGCGGGCACACTGCAGCTCGGCAATGGCGGCACCTCGGGCACCATCGCCGGCGACGTGACCAATCACGGCACGCTGGCCTTCAATCGTTCCGATGACTTGACGTTCGGCGGAGTTATTTCCGGCACTGGTGCGGTCAATCAGCTCGGGGCGAACACCACCACACTGACCGGCGTCAATACCTACGGTGGACTGACGACGATCTCCGCCGGCACCCTGGCATTGACCGGCAGCGGCAGTATCGCCGACTCCAGCCGCGTGCATGCCGACGGCACATTCGACATTTCCGGCACGACTGCGGGCGCCTCGATCAAGAGCCTGTCCGGCAGCGGACTGGTCGATCTCGGCACTCAGACACTGACGCTGACCAACGCCTTTTCAACTTTCGCCGGCATCATTCAGGGTACCGGCGGGCTGACTCACGCCGGCGGCACCCAAACCCTGTCGGGTGCAAACACCTACACCGGTGCGACCACCGTGACCGGCGGCACCTTGAGAGCCGGTGCCACCAACACGTTCAGCTCGGCTTCCGCGACTGCCGTGCAGAGCGACGGCACGCTCGACCTCGAGGGATTCGATCAGATCCTGCAGTCGCTCGACAATGCCGGTCTGGTGCGCCTCGGCGGCGCGCCGGGCACGACGCTGACGGTTACTGGCGACTATGTCGCCAATGGCGGCACGCTCAACGTCAACACCCAGCTCGGCGGCGACAGCTCGCCCAGCGACCTGCTGGTTGTGAATGGCGACACCTCCGGCACCGGCAACGTGCGGGTGACCAACATCGGCGGTGGCGGTGCGCAGACCGTTGAAGGCATCAAGATCATCGATGTCGTCGGCGCCTCCAACGGCACCTTCTCCCTGCTCGGCGATTACGTCTTCCATGGCGAGCAGGCGGTGGTCGGCGGCGCCTATGCCTACACCCTGCACAAAGACGGCGTGTCCACCCCAGAAGACGGCGACTGGTATCTGCGCTCCAGTCTGATCAATCCGCCGCCGGAGTCGCCGCCCGGGCCGATTTATCAGGCCGGCGTGCCGGTCTACGAGGCCTATCCGCAGGCGTTGCTGGCGCTGAATGGTCTGGCGACCTTGCAACAACGCGTCGGCAATCGCAGTTGGGGTGGCAATAGCGGCAGCATGACTGGCGAGGCAGCAGCATCGACGTCAAGTGGTGCAAGCGAGGTCGAAGGTGGCGCTTACTGGGGGCGCATCGAGGTTACGCGCAATCGCGTCGACCCGAAAGTCTCGACCAGCTTGACCAGCTATGATGTCGATACCTTCAGGATGCAGGCCGGTCTCGACAGTCAGCTTTTTGAGAGCAAGGCCGGCAAGCTGATCGGCGGTTTCACTCTGCACTATGCCAACGCATCGACCGACGTGCGCTCGTACTACGGCACTGGCAGCATCAGCACGGACGGATACGGCTTTGGCAGCACCCTGACCTGGTACGGTGCCAATGGCTTCTATGTCGACGGCCAGACACAGGCGACTTGGTACGACAGCTCGCTCACTTCGCGGCTGGCTGGCAGAACGCTCGCCTCGGGCAATGAGGGCTTTGGTTATGCGTTCTCCGTCGAGGCTGGTCAGCGCTTCGAGCTGGCCCCGAACTGGTCGCTGACGCCTCAGGCCCAACTGGTATGGTCATCGGTCAGCTTCGACAGCTTCAACGACCGGTACGACGCGCGGGTATCGCTCGATCGGGCGGATAGTCTGCGCGGCCGGGTGGGCCTTGCCCTCGACTACAAGAAGGCTTGGCGGGATCAGGACGGCACCAAGAGCCGGATGCATGTCTACGGCATCGCTAATCTCTATAATGAGTTCGGCGACGGCACAGAGGTCGATGTTGCCGGCACCAGTTTCGAGAGCCGAGGCGAGAGGCTGTGGGGCGGCATCGGCGTCGGCGGCTCGCTGAACTGGAACGACGATAAGTACTCGCTCTATGGCCAAGCCACGGCCGACACGAGCCTCGATCAATTCGGGGACAGCTTCGCGCTCTCCGGCACTGCCGGGCTCAGGGTCAAGTTCTGATTGGGGGGAGTGTTGCGGTTGAGTGCTCGTGGTGAGTGGCTTCTTTCTGAAGCAGCCACCGTAATTCCGGCCGAGAACTGAGTGTTGGCGACGGGGTTGTCATAGCCAAGCGTGCTATTCCAACCTCCGTCTGCTGAGTTCCGCCGTTAGACCAGTTCCTACGCGCCGGTGAAGCGGCCTGCCAGCCGTATTAGGTAAACCGTTAGTCGCCATATCCGAGGCGGGGATGGCGGCAGATCCAGTTCAGCGGACAACTGAGCCAAATCGCGGCCTCGTAGCCGGTTGCATGCCGACCGAGCTGGCGGATTCAGATTGCAGTCTCGTGACAAGAACGTGAGCCACCCCGCGAGCCAA
>JAEZHL010000300.1 GCA_023416575.1 Pseudomonadota bacterium | reverse complement strand
GAGAACGGCGCGACCAAGAAGCCCGCCAAGGCGAAGTCGGCCAAGTCCCGATCCACCAAGACCCGCGTTCCCGAATCGGCCGCGGAATGAGGGACGACATCGTGAGATCGCAAAATCGTGAGATCGGAATCGTGCCCGTGAGCCGCCAGCTTCACCATGTCACGATTTCACGACTTCACGTCTCACAAAGGTTTTGACCCGTTGGCTCGCAAGCGCGCAACACAGGTGGAAATGGCAGCCAGGGCTCCTGGCAGCCTGCCGACCAAGGAAGAAATCCTCAAATTCGTCGAGAGCTCTGAGGAAAAGGTCGGCAAGCGCGAGATCGCGCGCGCGTTCGGCATCAAGGGCAGCGACCGCATCGGGCTGAAGCGCCTGCTGTCCGAGCTCGGCCACGAAGGTGTGCTGGCGAAACAGCGCAAGGAGGTGCGCGTCAAGGGCGGTGTACCGCCTGTGGCGGTCTTGGAGGTCGTCGGCCGCGACGAGGACGGCGATCTCGTCGCCGAGCCCGTCGTCTGGGACACCGCCGAGGGCCGGCGTCCGAAGATCCTGCTCGTCCGCAGCCCACGTTTCGAGGCGGACGAGGCGGCACTCGGCATCGGCGACCGCATCCTGGCCCGCGTCCGCCGGCTCGAGGGGCGCGATGTCGAGGGCTTCCAGTACGAAGGCGAGCCATTCAAGAAGCTGCCGCGCGAGAAGCGGCGGCTGCTCGGGATCTATCGGGCGAACGCGAAGCGCGGCGGTGGTCTGATCGCCCCCGTCGAGCGCAAGGAGCTGCGCGACTGGCCGGTGGCGCCGGGCGATGAAGGCGAAGCGGAGGACGGCGACCTCGTCCGCTTCGATCTGCCCCGCGCTCATCGCTATGGCGTGCCGCAGGCGCGGGTTTTGGAATCGCTCGGCAACCCGCAGGATCAACGCCGGATCAGCCTCATCGCCATCCACGCCCACGGTATCCCGGACGACTTCCCCGAGGGTGTGCTCGCAGAGCTGGACCGGCTCGATACGCCGACCCTGGACGGCCGCACCGACTTGCGCGAATTGCCGCTCGTCACCATCGATCCGATGGATGCGCGCGACCACGACGACGCCGTGCACGCCGCCCCCGATCCCGATCCGAGGAACCAGGGCGGCTTCGTCGTCACCGTCGCGATCGCCGACGTGTCGTTCTATGTGCGGCCGGGCATGCGGCTCGATCGCGAGGCGCAGATCCGCGGCAACTCGGTCTATTTCCCCGACCGTGTCGTGCCGATGCTGCCGGAGCTGATCTCCAACGACCTGTGCTCGCTGCGGGAGCACGAGGAGCGGCCGTGCCTCGCGGTGCGCATGGTCTTCGACCGTCGCGGAGAAAAGCGCAGCCACACCTTCATGCGCGCGATGATGCGCTCGGCGGCGAAGCTCAGCTACGAGGAGGCACAGGCCGCCATCGACGGCAAACCGTCTGCCAAATGCGCACCGCTGATGACGACGGTGCTCGAGCCGCTGTGGGCAGCCTACCGCACGCTCGCCGAGGCGCGGGGCCGCCGGTCACCGCTCGAGCTCGACCTGCCCGAGCGCAAAATCCTCCTCGACAAAGAGGGTCGCGTCGATCGCGTTTTCGTCCCTGATCGACTCGATGCCCACAAGCTCATCGAGGAGTTCATGATCCAGGCCAACGTGGCCGCGGCCGAAACCCTCGAGCAGAAGCGGATGGCCCTCGTCTATCGCGCGCACGGCCAGCCCTCGAAGGAGAAGCTCAGCGCGTTGCGGGATTTTCTCGACAGCCTCAAGCTCCGGCTGCCGCCAGGCGAGCTGAAGCCTGCCCATTTCAACCGGGTGCTGGCCGACGCGAAGGCGCTGCCAACGGCCGATCTCGTGAACGAGGTCGTCCTCCGCGCCCAGGCTCAGGCCGAATACAGCACCGAGAACGTCGGCCACTTCGGGCTCAATCTCAGGCGCTACGCACATTTCACCTCGCCCATCCGCCGCTATGCCGATTTGATCGTCCACCGGGCGCTGGTGCGGGCGATGCGATTCGGACCCGGCGGGCTGACGGATGAGGAAGCGGGCCGGCTCGACGACATCTCCAAGTCCATCTCCGAGGCGGAGCGGCGCGCCATGGCCGCCGAGCGCGAGACCATCGACCGGCTGATCGCGGCCCACCTCGCCGACCGCATCGGCGCCGAGTTCGATGCGCGCGTCTCAGGGGTGATTCGCTCCGGCCTGTTCGTCCGGCTGAAGGAGTCGGGGGCAGACGGGTTCGTACCCGCGTCGTCGATGAGCGGAGATTTCTATCACCATGTCGAGGACGCGCACGCCCTCGTCGGCAGCCGCAGCGGTGAAGCCTATCGGCTCGGCGATGATGTCCGCGTTCGCCTCGTCGAGGCGATCCCGACAGCTGGTGCCCTCCGGTTCGAGATGATCTCCAAGGGCAAGCGCGGGCATGTTGCGCTGTCGAAGGGTTGGCGCGGACGGCGGACTGTCCGGAGCAGGCGCCACCCCCGCTGACATCGCGGCGACCGCCTCCCCCCAGCGCGGCTTTTCGACGGCTTGACGAGCGCCGGTTGTGCGCGAACTTATATGCACGTTGTTGGGAGGACCGAGGCGCACATGACACCCACCGATCGCAGACTGCTCAATCCCAACGATGCCGCCGATCTCGCTGAACGGCCCCTGCAAGGCGCGATTCTCGCTGAACGGCCCCTGCAAGGCGCGATGCTGCGCGGGGCGCAGCTCAAATGCCCAGCCTGCGGCACCGGCCGCATGTTTCGCGGCTACCTGAAAGTGGTGGATAACTGCCCGGTCTGTCAGGAGGCGCTGCACCACCATCGCGCCGACGACGCCCCGCCCTACTTCACGATGGTCGTCGTCGGACACATCGTCGTCGCCGGTGTGCTTGCCCTCGAGCAGGCGGCGGCACCGCCGCAATGGTTCCATTTCGCCCTCTGGTTGCCGCTGACGCTCATCCTGTCGCTGCTTCTGCTGCCACCCATCAAGGGCTCGCTCGTCGGTCTGCAGTGGGCCAACAGGATGCATGGGTTCGGTGACGGCAGCGATGATGACGCGCCTGCCGATGACGGCTACCATCCCGACCGCGCCTAATCACGAAACACGAATCACGATCGGCAGCGGTCCCGATGACGAGCACGACATCCTCACAGGACGACTCTGCGAGCGAAAAAGCCCTGCGGCCACGTGATGCCGCCACGCTGATCATCGTCGACCGCGCATTGGGGGCTCCCCGCGTGCTGATGGGTCGGCGGCGGCTCGACCAGGTCTTCATGCCCGGCAAGTACGTCTTTCCCGGCGGCCGGGTGGATGCCAGCGACCGCAACGTCGAAAGCGCAGACGAACTGCGCCCGGACGAGGTCGCGAAACTGCTCCTCGACATGAAGGGCGGCCCGAGCGTCGGGCGGGCGCGCGCCATTGCCATGGCCGCTATCCGCGAAACCTTCGAAGAGGCCGGCCTCCTGATTGGCACGCCGGCCAACGGCCCCGCCGCCGTTGCCGCCGATACGCCGAGCTGGTGCGACTTCATCGGCTGCGGTTTCCTGCCAAAGCTGAGCCCGCTCACCATGTTCGCACGCGCCATCACGCCCCCTGGCCGGCCACGGCGCTACGACACGCGATTCTTCTGCATCTCCGCCGACGAGATCGGGCATCGCGTCGACACCTCCGACGGCGAGCTCTCCGGGTTGCATTGGCTCACGATCGAGGAGGCGCGCAGCCTCGACCTCCCATCGATCACGCGGGTCATCCTCGAGGACCTGACCGATCACTTGAAGGCAGAGGGATCGGACGCCGGACAGTGCCCGGTCCCCTACTATCATCACAAGAACGGGACCTTCCGTCGCGAGCTTTTGACCGTCGCCGAAATGTCAGCCCGGCTTGACAGCCAGGGGAACGACGGTATGTTGCGCAACTCCTCCGAACCGCGCTGAGGATCCAGGACGCCATGGCAAAGCCGATCACACAGAAAATCAAACTGCTTTCCACCGCCGGTACCGGCTTCTTCTACGTGACGAAGAAGAACCCGCGCACCAGCACCGACAAGCTGAGCTTCCGGAAGTACGACCCCGTCGCCCGCAAGCACGTCGAGTTCAAGGAAACCAAGATCAAGTGATTTTGGAAGTGCTCCCCTGCGCCCGCGCCGAGCACGATTGCCGCTTCAGCGGTTGAGAGATTCGCCAAAATCCTGAACATGTGAGCTCCCGTGGCGACAGCGCGCGTCCCGGGGTCTTGTCTGTTGTTCGGAGAGTGGCCTCGGTCAGGGCCCGCAACGGATCTCGGCAGCGGGGTAGAAGTCCGAGTTCGTCGCAGTCCCTGACCTGATAACCAAGTGGTCCGCCAAAGAGGGCGTTGGCTTTCCGCTTGGTGAGATCGACCACTTTGCAGCCATTCGAGGAGGCCAACTCCAGCTGCAGGCCGACCTATGTCCGTGCGTTCCAGGAGATGCGGCGGACCTGAGACGCGGCGGACATTTCTGAGCTCGTCCACACCTCTTGCGGTTCGAATCGAGCTTACCGTGGTAGATTGTCCCAATACCAATCTTGACAGAACACGAATTGGTTTGCAAGCCGCACAATTTTCGATTCTTCAGCATCGTCAACAGACTGGGACAAGGAGTGAAGACACCTGCACAACCTTAGCGCGAATTCGCCTTGTGTGCAGAAATTCCGACTCCGGAAGATGCCATATTCGAGCCACTTTTACCACCCTACGCCGCATGCGCGATAACGCGATTGCGCCCGGAGCGTTTCGCAACATAGAGCGCGCTATCGGCGCGACGGAACAGTCTGGCAGGCGAATCGGCAGCTGAACTGGCCGCGGCCACCCCGATGCTCACGGTCAGCGCGACGCTCCGGCCCGAATCGAGCTGGAACGGGGTTCCGGCGATGGACGTCCTCACTCGTTCTCCGATCTGCCAGGCACTCTCGATCCCCGTGTTCGGCATGACGACGGCGAACTCCCCGCCGCCCAGCCGGCAGACGAGATCGATCCCGCGCGTGCTACGCCGGAGTCGCACCGCGA
>JAEZHL010000248.1 GCA_023416575.1 Pseudomonadota bacterium | reverse complement strand
CTTGTCGACGGCACTCGCGTCCGTGATGTCGAAGTCGAGCCTGCTTTCCTCGGCGCCGATCTGACCGCCGGTCACCGGAAATCGCACCAGCGATGCGAGGAGGTGCAGGGCGGTGTGCATGCGCATGTGGCGGTAGCGCGTCTCCCAGTCGAGCGCCAGGCGCACGCTGCTCCCGACGGCCGGTGCCGCGGCGCCTTCGGCCGGGACGTGCACGATCGTGGTCTTGTCTGCGTCATAGACCGTGGTCGCGATGGGGCAGTCCTGCGCACCGTCGACGGCTAACGTGCCGCGATCACCCGGCTGGCCGCCGGCCATGGCGTAGAACACCGTGCGGTCGAGCACGAGGCCGCCACGGTCGTTGATGGCGACCACGGTCGCGGTGCAGTCGCGCAGATAGGCGTCGGCACGGAAGAGCGGCTCGGTCGTCATCATCTGATCACGCGTTTCCGGTTTCGAGGAAGACCTTCGGAATGTCCTGGCGCCCGTTCGCGAGCCAGGGAGGCACGGGGAGCCCCTTGCTGCGCAGGAACGAGGGATCGAACAGCTTCGACTGGTAGCGGGTGCCGTAGTCGCAGAGCACCGTCACGATGGTGTGCCCCGGCCCCATTTCGCGCGCGAGCCGTACGGCGCCGGCAACGTTCACTCCGGATGATGCTCCGAGGCACAACCCCTCTTCCTGAAGGAGCTGAAACACGGTGCTGACGGCCTCGGCATCCTCGACCTGCCACGCATGATCGACCTCAATGCCCTCGAGGTTCTTGGTGATGCGCCCCTGGCCGATGCCTTCCGTGATCGAACTGCCCTCCGCCTTCAGCTCGCCCGTCGTGTAGTAGCTGAACAGAGATGCGCCGGGCGGGTCGGCGAGGGCTATCTGGATGTCCTTGCGCTTGGCCTTCAGCCCGAGCGAAACACCGCCGAGCGTACCACCCGAGCCGACCGCGCAGCAGAAACCGTCGACCTTGCCGCCGGTATCGGCCCAGATCTCCTCCGCTGTCGTCTCGATGTGCGCCTGACGGTTGGCAACGTTGTCGAACTGGTTGGCCCAAATGGCGCCGTTCGGCTCGGTCCTCGCCAACTCCTCGGCCAGACGGCCGGAGTACTTCACGTAATTGTTCGGGTTCTTGTAGGGCACCGCCGGCACTTCGACGAGCGTCGCCCCGAGGGTCCGCAGGGCGTCCTTCTTCTCCTGCGACTGCGTTTCGGGAATCACGATCACGGAGCGATAGCCGAGGGCCGCGCCGATCAGCGTGAGCCCGATACCGGTATTGCCTGCGGTCCCCTCCACGATGGTGCCGCCGGGGCGGAGCAGGCCGCGATCGACGGCATCCTTGATGATGTACAACGCGGCACGATCCTTGACCGACTGGCCCGGGTTCATGAACTCCGCCTTGCCCAGGATCGTGCAGCCCGTTTCCTCCGAGGCGCGTCGCAGCTTGATCAACGGCGTCCGGCCGACTGCGTCGGCAACGCTCGAGGCGACTGTCACTGGGACACCTCCGGTTTTGATGCTCTGCGGAGCCTGCTGAGGAGCACGCAGCGTAGCTGCCGACCGGAGGCTCCGCAAGCATCGCAGCCCCGGATCTGCCCGCCTTCACGGGGCAGCTTACACCTTTAGAAAGGGATTGCGCTCACGGAGACGTTTGCAGAAAACGATGCCGGCTTCGCTCCTCCGGCTGCCTGCTTGATCAACCAACGCGAGGCTGTTCGGCGGCAGCTCATGAGCGCCACCGCCGCGCGCGGTCTACTTGCTGAAGGCCACGGTATGGAGCATGTCCCTGGTCCGGCTCGTGGACCAGATGGCCGGCTTCTCGGGCGCGCTGACGCGCTCGGAGACGATGGTGGCGTGCCGTTTGCGGTCGAGAGTCACCCGGCCGGCATCGTTGCGCACGTCGACCTTGCCCTGAATCACGAGCACGGCCAGCTTGTCGTCCACCGGCCCGCTCCAAAGGTCCATCCATTGCGAACTGATCGTGGCCGCCGCAGTGCGAACCTCGACGCGCTTGTCTGGCGCGATCTCCGGTTTGGCGGTGACCAGGCGGATGGCGCCACGGATCAGGTCGAGGATCAGCGCGCCGCTTCGCCGCCCTTCCTCGCGCATGAAATCGGCGACAACGAGCAGCGCGTTCTCACCGACCGCCAGCCGGCTGCCGTCATCGAACGAGAGCAGGAGGCGGGAATTCGGCCCGGTGATCAGATAATCGCGACGGGTTATCGCGTGCCCCTCCGTTACAGTGCTGGTCAGGCCGTTTCGCTCGACGAGGACCTCGCCCTGCGCCCGCTCGATGACACCTACCCGCTCCTTGGGCCGCGTAGGCTTGCTGGTGGCGGCGAGAGTGACCGTCGCGGTGATCGCGATGATTCCGGCTGCGAGCGCTGGAAGGCGGCGGGCTGTGATGGCTCCGAGCATGAAGTCGTCCCTGCTATTGCTGATATGAGCGATCTCAAGCGTCCCCGCGAACGCGTACCCCCCCGAATCGCGAGCGCCAACTTCTCCATTGATCTTATGGGACTTGGCCAGATATATGTCCGCGCGGGCCTTATTTGCGTGGGTGGCAAGCCTGCGCTCCTGCCGGTTGTGCGGGGGCGGCGGCTGTCGTACGACGCGAGGGCTGCGGTGCTCGTGAGTCGGATTGCCGGCTCATGCGCGCAGGGTCGCGGGCGTGGTGGAATTGGTAGACACGCCAGATTTAGGTTCTGGTGGCCTCGGCCGTGGGGGTTCAAGTCCCTCCGCCCGCACCATGCGACTAACGGATTGTGGCGGGTGGCGGGCGTTTGACGCCGGGTCCCCCAGGGTTTGCGAAACGGATCACCAATCAGGTTTCAGGTTCATGCAGGTAACGGAAACGCAATCGGACGGCTTGAAGCGCCAGCTCAAGGTGGTGGTTGACGCCAGTGAAATCGGGGCCCGTTTCGACGCTAGGCTAGACGAGCTCAAGGATCGGGTGCAGCTCAAGGGCTTCCGCAAGGGCAAGGTGCCGATTCAGCACCTGAAGAAGGTCTACGGCCGCTCCGTGATGGGAGAGGTGCTGCAGCAGACGATCGAGGAGAAGAGCCGGGATGCGGTCAGCGAGCGCAAGGAGCGGCCTGCCTTCCAGCCGCAGATCGAGCTGACCGAGGACCAGCAGGAAATCGAAAAGGTCATGTCAGGACAGGCGGACCTGTCGTTCAACATGTCCTTCGAGGTGCTGCCCGACATCAACCTGATCGACTTCGCAGAGCTCAAGCTCGAGCGCCCGGTCGCCGACGTGGACGAGAAGGCGGTCGATGATGCCATCAACCAGCTCGTCGAGCGCAGCGTCAGCTACGAAGCGGCCGAGGGCCGGGCCGCCGAGGATGGAGATCGCCTGACGATCGACTTCGTCGGCAAAATTGACGGCGAGCCATTCGAGGGCGGCGCCGGCGAAGGCATCAACGTCGTGCTCGGCCAGGGTGGTTTCATCCCCGGTTTCGAGGATGGCCTCAAGGGCGCCAAGGCTGGCGATGAGCGCACGGTCACGGCGACGTTCCCGGCCGAGTATCCGGAGAAGTCGCTGGCGGGCAAGGAAGCGACCTTCGACGTCAAGGTGAAGGAAGTCGGCGCGCCCAAGCGGCCGGCGATCGACGACGAATTCGCCAAGACCCTCGGCGCGGAGAACCTTGCAAACCTGCGTGAGCTCGTCACCGAGCAGATCAAGCGTGAATATGCCCAGGCCTCGCGCAACAAGCTGAAGCGCGCGCTGCTCGACGAGCTGGAGAAGCGGCACGACTTCGCGCTGCCGCCCTCGCTGGTCGACCGCGAGTTCGAAGGCATCTGGCGGCAGGTCACCGAGGGCCTGAAGCAGGCCGGCCGGAGCTTCGAGGACGAAGGCAAGACCGAGGAGCAGGCCAAGGAAGAGTACCGGAAGATCGCCGAGCGGCGGGTGAGGCTGGGCCTCGTCCTCGGCGAGGTCGGCGAGAAGAACCAGATCCAGGTGTCGCAGGACGAGCTGCGCCGGGCACTCATGGAGCAGGCGCGCCGGTACCCGGGCCAGGAGCGGATGGTTTACGAGTTCTACGAGAAGAACCCCAACGCCATCGCCGAGCTGCGGGCGCCGATCTACGAGGAAAAGGTCGTCGACCTGATCGTCGAGCAGGCCAAGCCCGTTGACAAGAAGGTGGACCGCGAGGAGCTCTTCAAGGCTGAGTCCGACGAGGACTGATGCGGCAACGGTGCGGGGTGGTGCCGGTTGCGTTCCACCCCGTTGTTAGCTACCTCAGATTGAAATACGCCCGAGTTTGAGGAGGAGGCATCTCCCGCTCAGCGTGGCGATTGCTTACATGCTGCAATTGCCTACATTGTGAGTCTCATGCCTTCCCAACCGGCCACGAGCGAGCTGCTGCCAATCCAGCGGCTCGCGAGCAGGAGAACGAGCCCATGCGCGACCCCGTCAGCACCTTGACCAACACGTTCTGGCCGATGGTGGTCGAGCAAACGACCCGCGGCGAGCGGGGCTACGACCTTCCCTCACGGCTGCTGAAGGAGCGGATCATCTTCGTGACCGGTCCCATCGAGGACCAGTCGTCGGCGTCGATCTGCATGCAGCTTCTCTTTCTGGAGGCGGAGAACCCCAAGAAAGAGATCTCGATGTACATCAACTCGCCCGGTGGCGTGGTGACGTCGGGTATGGCCATCTACGACACGATGCAGTTGATCCGGCCGCCGGTGGCGACGCTGTGCATCGGTCAGGCGGCCTCCATGGGCTCCCTGCTGCTGTGCGCGGGAGACAAGGGCATGCGTTATGCGCTGCCCAACGCGCGCATCATGGTGCACCAGCCGTCCGGTGGCTTCTCCGGTCAGGTCTCGGACATCGAGCGTCACGCCGAGGACATCATTAAGATGAAACGGCGGCTCAACGAGATCTACGTCAAGCATACGGGCCGGGACTACGAGACCATTGAACGTACGCTCGACCGTGACTATTTCATGGATGCTGAGCAGGCCTGCGAGTTCGGACTTGTCGACCGCGTCATGCTCAGGCGCGAGGAATTCGAGGCGGCCGTTGGTAACAAGCCCTCATGATCTGAGGCTTTCTTCACGGCATCCGCTGCATTTGGACGGGACCGCCGCGCCGGTATTTTTGGGCGCGGCGATAAGGCACTGCACCAGACGCACAAACACCCGGGCATTTTCGCTTGGACCGCAATGCGGCCAATATGTGCCAGCATCGTTTCGGCCTCGGCGTTCGCGCGTGGCCGTTCGAGGGTCCAACGCGAGTCCGTGGAAACTGCATGGTGACGGATTCATTAATCCATTCTTGATCCCGACGCGCTTAGCGTGCTCAGATCGGCTAAATGGAGCCAGTGCCTGTCAGACTACCGTGCAGTGCTCAAGAACTGTAAATTTTAGAGCCTTCCGGCGAGGGTGAGACGATCGAATGGCCCAGCAAGAGAAGAATACCCTGTATTGCTCCTTCTGCGGCAAGAGCCAGCACGAAGTGCGCAAGCTCATCGCCGGCCCGACCGTGTTCATCTGCGACGAATGCGTCGAGCTGTGCATGGACATCATCCGGGAAGAAAACAAGAACACCCTGGTGAAGTCCCGCGATGGCGTGCCCTCCCCGCACGAGATCAAGACAGTTCTCGATTCGTACGTCATCGGCCAGGATCACGCGAAGCGCGTGCTGTCGGTGGCGGTGCACAACCACTACAAGCGGCTCAACCACGCAGCCAAGAACAACGACGTCGAGCTCGCGAAGTCGAACATCCTGCTCGTCGGGCCGACCGGCTGCGGCAAGACTCTGCTGGCCCAGACGCTGGCCCGCATCCTGGACGTGCCGTTCACGATGGCCGACGCCACCACGCTCACCGAGGCGGGGTATGTCGGCGAGGATGTCGAGAATATCATCCTGAAGTTGCTGCAGTCGGCGGACTACAACGTCGAACGGGCGCAGCGCGGGATCGTCTACATCGACGAGGTCGACAAGATCAGCCGCAAGTCTGACAATCCCTCGATCACCCGTGATGTTTCGGGTGAGGGCGTGCAGCAGGCGCTCTTGAAGATCATGGAAGGCACGGTCGCCAGCGTGCCGCCGCAAGGTGGGCGCAAGCATCCGCAGCAAGAATTCCTGCAGGTGGATACGACGAATATTCTGTTCATCTGCGGAGGTGCTTTCGCAGGGCTGGAGAAGATCATCTCGCGTCGCGGCAAAGGCACGTCGATTGGCTTCGGCGCGCGGGTCATAGCGCCCGACGAGCGTCGCACCGGCGAGGTGCTGCGCGAGGTCGAGCCGGAGGATCTGCTGAAGTTCGGTCTGATCCCGGAGTTCATCGGCCGCTTGCCCGTGATCGCGACGCTCGAGGACCTCGACGAGGAGGCCCTGGTTCAGATCCTCTCCGAGCCGAAGAATGCGCTGGTGAAGCAGTATCAGCGTCTCTTCGAGATGGAGGACGTGAAGCTCACGATCACGCACGAAGCCCTGAAGGCGATCGCGCGCAAGGCGATCGAGCGCAAGACCGGGGCGCGTGGATTGAGATCGATCATGGAGGCGATCCTCCTCGAGACTATGTTCGAGCTGCCGAGCTTCAAGGGTGTCGAGGAAATCGTCATCGGACCCGAGGTGGTCGAAGGTGGTGCACGTCCGCTGCGCATCTATTCGGAGCGTGCTGAGGAAAAAGGCTCCAGCGCCTGATGGGCTGCTGCGGCCGTTTGTGCGGCTGTCGCGTGGCGGACTTGAGTGCGGGCCCGAGGTACTTATCTCAGAGTGTCTCGGGCTGAGGTATCATTGAGTCGGCCGGAGCTATCCCATCGCAGCGTAAGCGGATGGCGAAAGCGGCTCTTCCGGTGAAGTGGGTCAGATCTCTACCCGTGGCGCCGACGTCGGACAGCTTGGAATCGCTGAGAAGCGGGGAAGGCAGAAAGTCCGCAGGTTGGCACCCCAGGGATTTCGAGGCGCGGTGCGCGTGGGGCGCAGGGAGTTAGAGAACAGCAATGAGCGAAGCTAAGCCGACCAGAGAGAAAGGCGCTGGCAGGGACCTTTTCCCGGTTCTGCCGCTGCGCGACATCGTCGTCTTCCCGTACATGATCGTGCCGCTGTTCGTCGGACGCGAGAAGTCGATCAACGCTCTCGAAGAAGTGATGCGCTCCGACAAGCATATCCTGCTTGCGGCGCAGAAGAACGCGGGCGACGATGACCCGGCGACCGACGCGATCTACGAGATGGGCACGCTGGCTTCCGTGCTGCAGCTGCTGAAGCTGCCGGACGGCACGGTCAAGGTGTTGGTCGAAGGGACCGCGCGCGCCCGCATCGTGCGCTACACCGACAACCCGGACTACTTCGAGGCCGAGGTGGAGCGTGTCGGCGAATCGATCGGCGCCAAGGACGAGATCGAGGCCCTGGCCCGCTCTGCGGTGTCGCAGTTCGAGAGCTATGTGAAGCTCAACAAGAAGATCTCGCCGGAGGTGCTCGGCACCGTCAGCCAGATCGAGGACTACTCGAAGCTCGCCGACACCATCGCCTCGCACCTCGCGATCAAGATCTCCGACAAGCAGGAAGTGCTCGAGACCACCATGATCTCGGAGCGCCTGGAGCGTGTCTACGCGCTGATGGAGAGCGAGATCTCCGTGCTGCAGGTCGAGAAAAAGATCCGCAGCCGCGTCAAGCGTCAGATGGAGAAGACGCAGCGCGAGTACTATCTCAACGAGCAGATGAAGGCGATCCAGAAGGAGCTCGGCGACACCGACGAGCGCGATGACATCGCCGAGTTCGAGGAGAAGATCGAGAACACCAAGCTGTCGAAGGAAGCCAAGGACAAGGCCATCGCGGAGCTGAAGAAGCTCAAGCAGATGAGCCCGATGTCGGCCGAGGCGACGGTGGTGCGCAACTATCTCGACTGGCTGCTGTCGATCCCCTGGGGCGTGCGGGGCAAGGTCAAGAAGGACCTCGGCGAGGCCCAGGACGTTCTCGACAAGGAGCATTACGGGCTCGAGAAGGTCAAGGAGCGGATCGTCGAGTACCTGGCGGTCCAGAACCGGACCAACAAGCTCAAGGGTCCGATCCTGTGCCTTGTCGGCCCGCCCGGCGTCGGCAAGACGTCGCTCGGCAAGTCGATCGCCAACGCGACCGGCCGCGAGTTCGTGCGCATGTCGCTCGGCGGTGTGCGCGACGAGGCGGAGATCCGTGGTCACCGGCGCACCTACATCGGGTCGATGCCCGGCAAGGTGATCCAGTCGATGCGCAAGGCGAAGCGGGTCAACCCGTTGTTCCTGCTGGACGAGATCGACAAGATGGGCTCCGACTTCCGTGGTGATCCCGCGGCGGCGTTGCTCGAGGTGCTCGATCCGGAGCAGAACTCGTCGTTCAACGATCACTACCTCGAGGTGGACTACGATCTGTCGAACGTCATGTTCGTGACGACGGCGAACACGCTCAACATTCCGCCGGCGCTCATGGACCGGATGGAGATCATCCGCATCGCGGGTTACACCGAGGACGAGAAGATCGAGATCGCCAAGCGGCACCTCATCCCGGGGCAGCAGCAGGCGCATGGACTCGAGGCCGGTGAATTCTCGGTCGACGATGCCGCGCTGCAGATCCTGATCCGGCGCTACACCCGCGAGGCGGGCGTCCGCAACCTCGAGCGGGAGATCGCGAAGCTGGCGCGGAAGGCGGTGAAGGAGATCCTGACCTCGACCAAGGGTCCGGTGCGGGTGACGGCGGAGAACATCGAATCCTACCTCGGTGTGCCGAAGTTCCGCTACGGCGAGGCCGAGCTGGAGGACCAAGTCGGCGTGGTGACCGGGCTCGCATGGACGGAAGTCGGTGGCGAGATCCTCACCATCGAAGGCGTCATGATGCCGGGCAAGGGCAAGATGTCGGTCACCGGCAACCTGCGCGACGTCATGAAGGAGTCGATCCAGGCCGCCAACGCCTACGTCCGGTCGCGCTCGGTGGACTTTGGCATTCCGCCATCGCTGTTCGAGCGCAAGGACATCCACGTGCACGTGCCGGAGGGCGCGACGCCGAAGGATGGCCCCTCGGCCGGTGTCGCCATGGTCACGGCGATCATCTCCGTGCTGACCGGCATCGCGGTACGCAAGGACGTTGCCATGACGGGCGAGATCACGCTGCGTGGTCGCGTGCTGCCGATCGGTGGCCTCAAGGAGAAGCTGCTGGCGGCGCTCAGAGCCGGCATCAAGAAGGTGCTGATCCCGGAGGAGAACGCCAAGGATCTGGCCGATATCCCGGAGAGCATCAAGAACGCTCTCGAGATCATCCCGGTCGCGCGCATGGACGACGTCCTCAAGGTCGCTC
>JAEZHL010000210.1 GCA_023416575.1 Pseudomonadota bacterium | reverse complement strand
AGAACCTGGGGCTCGAGAAGCTCGGCGTCAAAATCGAGCGCGGCGCCATCGTGACCGACGGTCTCGGCCGGACGAACGTGCCTGGCATCTACGCCATCGGTGACGTGGCGGGTGCGCCGATGCTGGCTCACAAGGCCGAGCACGAGGGCGTGCTGTGCGTCGAAACCATCAAGGGTCTGCCGACGCACGCGATGAATAAGCTCCAGATCCCCGGCTGCACCTACTGCCATCCGCAGGTGGCATCCGTCGGGCTGACCGAGGCCAAGGCCAAGGAGGCCGGCTACGAGCTCAAGGTCGGGCGCTTCCCGTTCCGCGCCAACGGCAAGGCGATCGCGCTCGGCGAGCCGGAAGGCATGGTCAAGACGATCTTCGACGCCAAGACCGGGCAGCTGCTGGGCGCCCACATGGTCGGCGCCGAGGTGACGGAGCTGATCCAGGGCTTCGTGATCGGCATGCAACTCGAGACGACGGAAGAGGAGCTGATGCACGCCGTCTTCCCGCATCCGACGCTCTCCGAGACCATGCACGAGAGCGTGCTCGACGCTTACGGGCGGGCGATCCACATCTGATGTGGCGTGCACGCCCGATTGGGCAAGCCTCTTCTGGCCGAATTTTTCTCATGCCATAATGGCTGGGGAATTTGCGATCGGCGGAGGCTGGCGATGAGCGATAAAGTGACCCGCCACTATGCTGGCGGCGGTGACTTGGCGCAGGCAATTGCGGACAGCCTGCGCAGGGCTGGAAAGGACACGAGTGGCCTGACTACGGTCGACCTGGCGACAGTCGACGAGTTTCACATCCGCGGCCGCAAGGCCACCCTCGAGCTCGGTCAATCATTAAATCTCAGTGCCGCCTCGCACATTCTCGACATCGGCAGCGGGCTGGGTGGACCGGCCCGAACTCTCGCCGAGACCTACGGCTGTCGAGTGACGGGCGTCGATCTGACCCCGGAGTTCTGCGAAGCCGCTGCTACTCTCAGCAACTGGGTGGGTTTGGGTGATCGCGTCGCATTCCGGCAAGGTGACGCGACCGATCTGCCGTTTGGCGATGCCGAGTTCGACGCAGCCATCACCATCCATGTGGCGATGAACATCGCGGCGAAGGATAAGATGTACCGGGAGGCCAAGCGCGTTCTGAAGCCCGGTGCGCGGTTTGCTGTTTACGACGTGCTGCAGGGAGAAGGCGGCGAGGTGCTGTTTCCGGTCCCTTGGGCGCGCGAGCCATCGATCAGCCATCTGGCCACGCCCGATGCGATGAGCCTGCTCCTGACAGGTGCCGGCTTGACGATTCTGGACATCCAGGACTCGACTGAAGAGAGCGAACGCTGGTTTGAGGCGATGGCTGCCCGGATGGGCCAATCGGCTCCAGCTGTCACGTTCCAGACGTTCCTTGGGAATGACTTTCCCCTGATGGTGCGCAACCAGGTGCGGAACTTGCAGGACCGGCGTATCCGCACGGTGACGTACATTTGCGAAGCCTGAACGAAATGCAGACGGCTTTGCGGCTGCCCTGATGTTTCGTCCAGCGGTCGGAGCACCGATGCCGGCTCGCGATGCGGGAACGGTCTCGACGAAGCTCTGCGAGTCATCCACAATCGCCGCGCGTTCTCATTGTTCGTGGTTCAACCGTTCTCGGAGGAGACCTGCAATGAAGACGGACTTGCAATCCCTGCTCATCATGGCCGCCATCGGCATCGTCGCGGGCTTCCTAGCGTCGCTGGTGGTCGGAGGCGGTGGCAGCCTCGTCTGGTATCTCGTCGTCGGCTTGCTCGGGGCTTTCGTCGGTGGCCTGCTGCTCGGCGCGCTCAATCTCAATCTGGGCATCAGGAATCAGCTCGCCTCGCAGGTAACGACAGCGACCATCGGCGCCATCGTCGTGATCGTTCTGGCGCGCATCATCGGCTGACGCCATCGGGGGAAGTGTGGAGCAGCCGCTTTTCGATTTCGGCGCGTACGGGCCGCTCGTGACGCTGGCGGTCATCGGACTGATCGCCGGCTGGATCACGGGGATGCTGTTCGGCCAGCGCGGGCTGATCCGCTACCTCGTCGTCGGCTGCCTCGGCGCGCTCGTCGGTGGCTATCTCGTGCACGGTGTTCTGAAGATCAATTTTGGTATCGGCAACGCGTTCATCGACCAGTTGGCCGTCGCGACGGTCGGCGCGATCCTGGTGACCTTGTTGGCGCGCGCCATCGCCAAGTGAGGGGCATCGGTGCCATCGCACCCTGCCGTCATCCCGGACAAGAGAGCGAGGCGACCGCAGATCCGGGAACCAGCGTAAGAGTCGTCCGAAGGACACAATAATATCGAGCCTTTGGCACTTCTAACGCTGGATCCCCGATCTCCTCGCCGCTGATCTGCGGCTCGTCGTCTGGGATGACGAGGCATATTGCGGCGACGTGCCGGTTGATCCTTGCGCTGCGGCGGGCCACCTGTAGTCTTGCGGGTGGCAAGTGGCCCCTGGCCTGGAGTAACGAGCCCACGATATGGTTACCATCGTCGACACGCGTCCCCGGCATCCCGAAAAGGCGCAGAAGCCGGACAGCCCGGTCCTGCGAAAGCCGAACTGGATTCGCGTCAAGGCGCCAGGCTCCGCGGCCTATGGCGAGACCAAGCGCATCGTGCGCGAGCACGGCCTCCATACCGTGTGCGAGGAGGCCGGCTGTCCCAATATCGGCGAGTGCTGGACCAAGAAGCACGCGACGATGATGATCATGGGCGACACGTGCACACGCGCCTGCGCCTTCTGCAACGTACGCACTGGCCTGCCGCTGCCGCTCGATCGCGAGGAGCCGGCCCGGGTGGCCGAGGCGGTGGCGAAGCTGGGGCTCGAGCACGTCGTGATCACGTCGGTCGACCGTGACGATCTGGCGGATGGCGGCGCGCAGCATTTCGCGGAGGTCATCCGCGCCATCCGAGCCCGCACGCCGACGACGACGATCGAGGTGCTGACGCCCGACTTCCTGCGCAAGGACGGCGCGCTGGAGATCGTGGTCGAGGCGCGACCGGACGTCTTCAATCACAACCTCGAGACCGTGCCGGGCCTCTATCTGCAGATCCGGCCCGGCGCCCGCTACTTCCACTCGCTGCGCCTGCTGCAGCGGGTCAAGGAGCTCGATCCGACGATGTTCACCAAGTCGGGCATCATGGTCGGCCTCGGTGAGGAGCGGGAAGAGGTGCTGCAACTCATGGACGACCTGCGTACCGCGGACGTCGACTTCCTTACCATTGGTCAGTATCTGCAACCGACGCGCAAGCACGCCGAGGTGAAGCGGTTCGTGACGCCGGACGAGTTCAAGTCCTACGAGCGGATCGCCAGCGCCAAGGGGTTCCTGCTCGTGTCCGCCAGCCCGTTGACGCGATCCTCCTACCACGCAGGCGACGACTTCGCCCGGTTGCGGGCGGCCCGCGTCGCTGCCATGAGCCGCGGCGCTTGACTTCGGCTAGCGCCGCATTCTCGCGTGATGTTTGGTCGCAATGCCCCCCCGCTGCGCGCCTGTGTTAGTCCAACCTGAGTAGACCGCAAAGATCCGACCGAGATGCCCTCGTTCCGAACCCAGCGCATCGTCAAGCACGCGCCACAGGCCATGTTCGACCTCGTCTCGGACGTCGAGCGCTACCCCGAATTCCTGCCGCTGTGCGAGAAGCTGGTCGTCCATTCGCGCGGTCACAAGCCGCACGGTGGGGAGGAGATCCTCGCCACGATGACGGTCGGCTACGGGCCCATTCACGAATCCTTCACGACCCGCGTCGACCTCGACCGGCAGGCGCACAGGATCCTGGTCACGTACGTGAACGGGCCGTTCCGGCATTTGGAGAACACGTGGACCTTCCATGCGCATCCGGTCGGCTGCCGTGTCGAGTTCGCGATCACCTATGAGTTCCGGTCGATGGCGTTCGGCATGATGATGGGGGCCCTGTTCGACCGGGCATTCCGCCGGTTCGCCGAAGCCTTTGAGGCGCGGGCCGACGCGATCTATGGCGGCGAAGGTGCCGTCTTCAATCAAGCTTGATCGCGGCCATCACCAAGTCGAGTGCCGCCTTGACGCTTTTCTGCCGGATCTCAGAGCGGCTGAGGTTCAGGAAGCGCTGCTCCAGGTGAAGGACGGGCTGGCCTTTGCGGGCGGCAGCGAAGTGGACGAGACCGACCGGCTTTTCCGCCGTTCCGCCGCCCGGTCCGGCAACTCCCGTCACCGACACCGCGATGTCCGCCTCGGAATGGGCGAGGGCGCCTGAAGCCATCGC
>JAEZHL010000203.1 GCA_023416575.1 Pseudomonadota bacterium | reverse complement strand
CGACGTCCACTCGCCTGTTGCGGCACTATCGTTTGCCAGAGCTTCCAGGTCGAACATCTCGCCCAGTGTGAGACCAAGACGTGCGATCGCCAAGTGCAGCGATGGCTTGCCCTCAAATATCGGCCAGACCTCGACCGTGACGGTATCGCTGGCAATGGCGCCCACCCGGTTGTCCCAGAGGAATCGCCACATGTCCTCGCCACCGGAGACGCCTGAGTAATCACGTCCCGCGAATAGCCGGATCTTCCCCTCGGCATCCGCCGCGCGATAAGCCTCAGTCCAACCGGTCCGCACCAGCAAGACGTCACCCTTCCGCAGCGACACACCCTGATGACGCAAGCACGCCTGCAGCGTTTCCGCATCACAGACCTGACTGCCGATCGCGCTCCAGTTCCGCCCCGAAGCTGCAAAGAAGCGAGGTAAATCCGCGAGCACAGCCCGCGTGACGATGCCAAATTCAGCGAGGTGCTCGACGCCGTTGCGCGTACCATCCAGGCCAGTAATCTGTTCGGCCTGCACGCGGTTGTAGAAACCGTGCACCGGATCGCCGACGTGCGTCAGGCCATCCCATTGCGATGAAGCCTGCGGGTAGATGGTCACGCAATCATCGCGGACGCACAGACCGACATGATGGGAAGCCGCGATTTCGTGGTGTGGCCCCTTCCTGAAACGGTGCGAGCCGACAGGCAGCTCTCCCAGGGGAACATGCAGTGGCAGGTCGAGGTTGAAGCGGATACCGCGACGAACCAAGCCAGCGGCAGCGATCGCCACCTCTTCATCGATATTGTTGAGCATGCCGAGCTGATCGCCCGCACCCCAGACGTCCCACGCAAGCGGCAAGGTTTCCCCCTGCGGGCGCGGCAAAGCATCGTAGTCCACGTATCGCATCAGTCCACTATCGCTCCACGGCCTATTTTTGTAAAGTGTCTACAAAATTATTGTAAAGTGTCTACAAACGTATTAGCTGCTTCCCCGTCGCACAAACGTCTAGGGATGAACAGTTATGCCGACACGCCGCAAATTCCTGGCAACGGGCCTTGCAGCCGCCAGCGCCACCATCTCCTTTCCCAGCGTCCTGCGTGCTCAGCAGATGAAGCTCCGGCTTAATCACGTGACCGCGGCTGGCTCTGTCTTCGATCAGGCGGCCCACAAGTTTTCCGAACTCGTCGAAGCCAAGACTGCTGGCGCGATCAAGTTCGACATCTACCCGGGCGGCCAGCTCGGTCAGGAGCGCGAAGTGATGGAAGGCATGCCGCTCGGCATCGTCGACGCTCACATCTTCGGGACTTCGACGCTGACAAGCATCACGCCGGAAATCGGTGATAGCGACCTGCCCTTCCTTTACACGTCGAAGGAACACGCTGACCGCGTCCTCGAAGGTGAGGTAGGCGACCGCTGGATGAAGCTTCTCGAGCCCAAGGGCATCAAAGGCATTGGTTGGGGCGCCGGCGGCTTCCGCTCGTGCATGAACGCAAAGCGTGAGGTTGCCAAGATCGAGGATTTCGCGGGATTGAAGTTCCGCATCGCCGGTGGTCCGGTATTCCTCAGCATGTTCAAGGCGCTGAAGGCAAACGCGATCCAGATGGCCTGGGGCGAAGTCTATACGGCCATCCAGCAGGGTGTGATCGACGGACTCGAATGCCCTCCGAACGTGATGCTCAGCTCCAAGCTTCAGGAAGTCGCGAAATATGTGACCCTAGATGAGCACACCTACTCCGCACTCGTATTCGGTGTTTCCATGCCGACCTGGCGAAAGCTGTCGGCCGAACATCAGAAGGCGGTTCTGGAAGCTGGTCGCGAAGGCGGCCGCTACATGCGCGATCTCGCAGCCAAGCTGGACGCCGATGCCGGTGCAGAACTTGCGAAGGCAGGCGTCAAAGTCAGCACGATCGACAAGAAGCCTCTGATCGCGGCCATGGACGAGACCTACAAGTCGCTGGCGAAGAACCAGAAGATCGTCGCGCAAATTCAAGCGATGCGGTGATCTCCTAACATGCTGATCGGTCTTCTTGTTGCCAGTTTCATTGGCTTCGTCGTGATTGGCGTGCCCATTGCGTTTGCAATGGGCCTCGCCTCCATCGCCTTTCTGGCGGTCGAAGGAAATCTGCCGCTGGCGCTCGTTGCCCAGCGTCTGTTTTCCGGCATAGACTCATTCCCACTCATGGCAGTGCCCTTCTTCGTGTTCGCCGGCCTGCTGATGGACGTTGGCGGCATATCGGAGCGGCTAGTCGCGCTCGCCAAGGCCCTCGTCGGGCATATCCGTGGTGGCCTCGCGATGGTCGTCATGGTGGCGGAAGTGTTCTTTTCGGGAATTTCCGGATCAACCACCGCGGATATTTCAGCAATCGGCTCCACCTTGATTCCGGCAATGCGCCGAGCTGGCTACACGCCTGCACAGGCAGCCGCAATCGTCGGCGCTGCGTCATCCATGGGCGTGCTTATTCCGCCGTGCATCATGATGGTCGTGCTGGGAAGCTTGGTAAACATCTCCATTGGCGATCTCTTCTTGGCTGGCTTCCTGCCGTCCGCAGTGATGGCTTTCGGCTTGATGGCTCTCGTCTATTGGCAAGCGCGACGCGGCATCCTTCCTCCGAGCGAGGAAAAAGCAACGCGTGGACAGGTACTCAAAGCCGTTAAAGAGTCTACGCTCGCGCTGCTGATGCCCGTCATCATCTTCGGCGGCATCATTGCCGGTGTCGCCACTCCCACTGAAATTGCGGCCGTCGGTGCGCTTTACGCCGTCGTTGTCAGCGTTTTCGTCTATCGCGAAGTTGATTGGCGCGGGCTCGGCGATGTGTTCGAGCGGACTGTCGTGCTGACAGGTGCCGCGCTGGCACTGATCGGCCTGGCTACGACTTTCTCTTGGATCCTCGCAAGCCAACAGGTTCCCGCAGGGATCGCCAATCTCATGACGAGCATCGGTGGCGGTGTCACGGTGTTCTTGCTCCTGAGCACGGTCGTATTCCTGCTCGCGGGTGTGTTCCTGGAAGGGCTGCCGGCTCTGATCGTGCTCATGCCAATCCTGCTTCCTGTTGCACAGTCGATGGGCATCAACTCGCTGCACTACGGCATCCTGGCGATTGGTGCGGTCGGCGTTGGCATCTTCCTGCCGCCGATCGGAATCGGATTGCTGCTGTCTGCAGACATCGCAGGGGCTGGCATGGGGCGCGTCAGCCGTGCGTTCCTGCCGTACTTGGCCGTCCTCCTATTGTCGCTCGTTGTGATCGCGCTGGTTCCATGGATCACCACGATTGTCCCTGATTTGCTGAGGTAATCATGCAGGTTCTCAATCGGGTTTGCGATGTCCTCTACCGCATCGCGCTGTGGATCGGCGTCGCCACAATGATCGGCATGACCGCTTTGGTCTGCGCCAACATCGTGGACCGTGCCTTGTTCAATAGCACGCTCAGCGCTAGCGAGGAGCTGTCGCGATTCATGATGATTTGGTCAGCGATGTGCGGCGCAGCCATGGCTGTGCGGAAGGCTGCCCACTTTCGCATGGATTTCGTCGGTCAGTATCAGGCTAAGCTTCCGGGTATTCAGTTTTTGCCGGCGCTTTCTGCGATCGTCGTCGGACTTCTCCTCGTCTTTCAGGGGTCAGTCCTTGTCGAACTCGCCCATGATCAGCTCGCAACCGCCAGCGAGATGCCCATGAGCTTGCCGTATCTTTGCTTGCCGTTCGCGGGCGCACTCATGGTGCTGTTCGGCATCGAAGCAATTCTCAGCCCCAAATTGCGGGCAGCGCCCCAGCACATCGCGGTGGCCGAATAAAATCCAGACGCTCACAGAAGGCTGAATTCGCTCCGATGACGAGGATCATTCGCAGTAAATTGTTCGTTCCCGGCTCACGTCCGGAGTTGTTCGACAAAGCGTTGGCCTCCGATGCAGACGCGATATCGATCGACCTGGAGGACGCCGTTGTTGCGCGCAGCAAACAACTCGCGCGCGATAACGTCGCGCAGTTTCTCGATCGCCTCGAAACCGGCACGGGCAAGTCCATTATCGTTCGCGTCAATGGCATGGGAACGGAGCATTTCGAAGCTGATCTCGCAGCAATTGCGCGGCCTAGCCTGGATATCGTCAATCTGCCCAAGATCGAATGCGCTGCAGACGTCACAACGGCTGTGCATCGTCTGGAGCAGATTGAGCGCGAACGAGGGCTATCGAAGCGCATCGCCATCCTGGCGAACATTGAGTCACCGCGTGGGCTGAGGTGTGCTGCCGAGATCGCAACGGCCGATGCCCGCGTGATGGGATTGCAGATCGGTTTTGGCGATCTCTTCGAGCCCTATGGAATCGATCGCGGTCAAGCGACGGCGCTCGACCAAGTGCGGTTGGCGGTACGGTTCGCTGCCGCTGAAGCGGGTATCGATGCCTTCGACGGGGCTTACGTGGGTATCGATAATCCCGATGGCTTCGCGGAGGAAGCCAAGGCTGCACATCGGCTCGGTTTAGCGGGCAAGAGTTGCGTCCATCCCCGCCAGATCGCGTTGGCGAATGCCATTTTCCGGCCAAGCGATGCACAGATCTCACACGCATTGAAGGTGGTTGTCGCGACGCGCGAGGCCGAAGCCGCCGGACATGGCGCATTCATGGTGGACGGACAGATGGTCGACGGCCCGTTCATCGGACGCGCTGAGGCGATACTCGCCCTCGCGCGACGTCTGGGCCTCGTTCCGGCCACAGGAGCTTGATATGGCAGATGTGTCCGACGTGCGGGGTGATGGTCCGTTGAAAGGGCTACGGGTGATCGACTGCGCGACGCTGTTCGCCGGCCCGATCATCTCAACGCTCATGGGCGATTTTGGCGCTGACGTCATCAAGATCGAGCATCCGAAAGGCGACCCCCTTCGCCACATGGGAGCACGCAAGAGCGGCCAAGGCTTGTGGTGGAAAACGTCGGGGCGCAACAAGCGCTGCATAGCACTCGACCTGAAGGCTGCCGCCGACGCAGAGATCTTCAAGGCCTTGATCTCCGAAGCGGATGTCCTGGTCGAGAATTTTCGCACCGGCACCCTCGAAAGCTGGGGTTTGGGGTGGGATATCCTTTCCGCGATCAATCCCCGTCTCGTCATGGTGCGTGTGACGGGCTTCGGCCAAACAGGCCCCTATAGCCGTCGCGCCGGTTTCGGCACTTTGGCCGAGGCGATGTCGGGCTTCGCTCACATCACCGGTGAGCCGGACGGACCGCCGACCCTGCCACCATTCGGGCTGGCCGACGGGATCGCCGCCTATTACGGCTGCTTCTCGGCCATGTTTGCAATCTATGAACGCGATGTCGGTGGCAGCGGGAAGGGCCAATACATCGACCTGTCGATCTACGAACCGATCTTTGCCCTACTTGGCCCGCAGCCAATCATCTACGATCAGCTCGGCATCATCCAGAACCGCACGGGCAACCGCTCGGTCAATAATGCTCCGCGTAACGCTTACCGCACGCGCGACGGCAGGTGGGTTGCGTTGTCTGCGGCTTCGCCAAGCATCGTCCGGCGCGTGCTTGAACTTACTGGTGGTCCTGGCACTGCAGATGATCCCCGGTTCCAAACCAATGCCGATCGCGTCAAGCACGTTGACACCATCGACGCGATCGTTGGCGGCTGGATCGCACAGCATGATCTTTCCGAGGTGATCGATACCTTCGAGAAGGTCGAAGCGGCAATCGCACCGATTTACGATATCGCGCAGATCTTCGAGGATCCTCAATTCAAGGCGCGGGAATCGATAGCAACCGTGCCGGACGATGATTTCGGCCAAGTGAGAATGCAGAACGTGTTCCCGCGTCTTTCGCGCACGCCGGGCAGCATTCGCTTCACCGGCGCTCACATCGACCAGCATCGTGAGGAAATCCTCGCCGAGCTGCGTAAGGCCGGGAAGTTGAAGGAGGCGGCTGAATGAACCCATGGGATCAGTTTCTGACGGAGCAGGACCGTGCCGTCATTGCGCGGGGCCGGTTCGGCCGGCGCATGGGCTTCGGCACGCGGCCCGCCGTGATCGTCATTGACGCGCAGAAATACATGGTTGGAGTTGAAGGCCAGGACGATATCTGGCCATCGAACTGTGGACCTGAAGGGCGCAAGGCTGTCGGCGCGATCTCGAAAGTCGTTGCTGCGGCGCAGGGTCATGGCGTCCCCTGCTTTTTTACGCGTGTCGAGCTTGATCCATCCGGCAGCGATATTGGTGTTTACGGTCGCAAGCGCGATCTTCTGCAAAGCGAGCACTGGTACTTAGCCGGGACGAAGGGCGCCGAACTTGTGGATGAGCTGAAGCCGGCTCCCGGGGATATCGTCTTCGTCAAAAAGAAGCCTAGTGCATTCCATGGCACGCCGCTGCTCGGCTATCTGGTCGATCGCGGCATCGACACTGTGATCGTCACTGGTGGTGCGACCAGCAACTGCGTCCGCGCGACGGTGTTTGACGCATCCTCCTACAATTTCCGGACTATCGTGCCGCAAGAGGCTGTTTTTGACCGGATACCCATTTCACACGCGATCAGCCTGTTCGACATGGATCGTCAATTTGCAGACGTGGTCGCGGTAGATTGCGTGATCGATTATCTTAACGGTTTGCAAATACCTCATGCAGATCGTCGGAGCACATCTGCGCGCTCATGACGGGCGCCATTCAACTTGAGGCATGCTCGAGCCAAATTCTCCAAAGCATTCCCGGAATTGCTAAGCGGACAGCGGGTTCGACGTTGCACGCCAGCTGAACCGGCAGGGCTCGCAATGAGACGCGAGCGAAGTCGCTCGTCGAGGCGTTCGAAACGTGGATGCACAAGAGCGCCGACGCGTCTCACCTCGGAATCCGAGGCCGAGGCAAGCAACCGTCGAGACATAGCGCCGAGAGGCCTTGCCGCCCTGGAAGCGGTTATTCGATTGTGTAGCGCTCGGATGCTTTTAGAACCGCCAAGTCATGCGGCCGCTGACGCCGTGGTCCTCAGCATCGCGCGCGACTTCGCCGTCGTAGGAGATGGCGAGGATCGCATCAGGTGAGAGCACGAGGTCGAGATCGACTTCGATGAG
>JAEZHL010000179.1 GCA_023416575.1 Pseudomonadota bacterium | reverse complement strand
GTGTGCTGCCAGCCGGCGGCCGGGAACACGAGCTTGGCGCTCTGCGTCAGGCCCGCGGCATTTGCTTGCCGCATGAACACCGGCAGGTCGGCGAACAGGAGCGAGGAGAAAATCAGATCGGGCTTCGCGGCCTGCAGCGCCGCTACGTGGCTCGTGAGGTCCATGTTACCGACCTTCGGCCACTGCTCGGTGACGACCTCGTGCTCGATGTCGAAGCGCTTCAGGAGTGCGATGAAGGCGGCCATGTTGTTGCGGCCGTAGGAATAGTCGGGATTGATGCCGGCGACACGCTTGAACTGGCCTTTGAAATACTTGATCGCGAGCAGCGAGCTCATCACCGCTTCGCATTCGTTATCGGTGCTGCGGAACAGGTATTTCGGATCCGGGAGCTTCTCGACGACACCGTCCTGCGTCGTCCCATCCCAAAATGTGGTCAGAACTCGCGATTCCTCGACCACCGGACCGAGAGCGAGCGCCACGCCGGTCGAAACAATTCCCTGAACGTGATCGACCTCCTCCTGCTGCACCATGCGGGAGAAGCGCTCGATCGTGTCCTTAGGCGAGGTCTCCTCGTCAATGACAAGCTGGACTTTACGTCCTGCAATGCCACCAGCGGAGTTGATCTTCTCGATCGTCCATTCGGCCGCGCGAATACCGCTTATGCCCGGGCTCGCGGCAAGGCCCGTTCGCGGCGCAAGCACGCCGATCTTCAGTGGCTTGTTCTGGGCGATTGCAGGCGCGAAGAGGCCAGAAGCCGGCGTAGCGAGCACGCCGGCTGCGGCAGCCGATTTCAACAAACTGCGGCGTGTGATTTTCATGGTTTCCTCCCGGTTTTTTTTATGGTGTTAGACCATCTTTTGATGGCCATGATATATTACCGACATGTCAGCAAACAACATATTTTTTCCGCTTGCCCCCTTTCCTTATTTCTCGATGGAAGCGATTGCTCTGTCGATCTCCTCGGCGGAAATTTCCCAGTCGTTGTCGAGGTTGGCCACGACAGCCTTCATGAAGGGCTCGGACAGCCGGATCGCCCGCTCGCTGTCGCCGAGATGATGTACCAGGATGGCAAGTGCCAGTTGCCGTGGGCTCTCGCCTTCGTAGGTCCATTCGAATCCGTAAGAGGTGAAGCGCTTGACGTCATAGCGCTCGTCAAGCTTCCTGCCGTCGACCGTGACGACAAGGCCGTCGATCGTCCGTTTTCCTTCGTATATCGTCATGTGCTCCATCCGATGCGCACTGTCGCCCTCGTGAACGATTCCACATAATCCATAAGCTGATCGGAAGCTTTGGCGGCGCAAACAGGATCGCCCTTGGCGATGGCACGCGCCTGCTCAGCGTGAAGCCGGGCACAGAGCGGCAGATCAGCCGCCTCCTTGTAGTGCATGAACCAGAAGCGCCGGGACAACCCCTGAAGCAGCTTCATGGCCCGCGCCGCATAATCGTTATGCGCCGTTTCGATCATGAGCTGGTTAAGGTCGCGATCGAGCCGCATGAAGGCGACATCGTCACTGAGCTCGCCAGCCCTGTCCATGGCGCGGGCAATCTCGTCCAACACCTCACGCTCCTCATCGGTGGCGCGTTCGGCGCCAACCCGGCTGAGCAGCCGCTCCAGCTCGCGGCGAACCTCCAGCACCAACAACTGCTCGCGCGGATTGATGTCGGACACGAGGATGCCCTTGCGCGGAAGGATTCGCACGAGCCCCTCTAACGCAAGTCTCTGCAAAGCCTCGCGGATCGGCGTGCGTCCGATCTTCAGCGATGATGAAAGCTTCTCCTCCGACAGCACTTCGCCAGGCTTCAGACGCAGCGTGACGATGCGCTCCTCGATCTGGCGATAGGCTTTGTCGGTCAGTGTGCTGGCCGGATGCTTCTTGCCCAGCGGCCTTCGTACGGTCGCGTGCCTGGTCATCCCCGTCCAGTCCTAGATCTGGCGGCGCCTCGCGACAAGCGATGCGAACTTCTCGTACTCGGCCTCGTTGATACTGTATGAATGCTCATCGTCCGGGAAAGCGCCTTCCTTGACTTCCCTCACGTATTCCTTGATCCCAGCGACCGCGACCTCAGTAAGCTTGGCGTACCGCTTGGTGAACTTCGGTTTGAAATCCGTGAAAACGCCAAGCAGATCATAGCAAAGCAGAATCTGCCCGTCGGTGCCGGCCCCGGCACCGATCCCGATCGTCGGGATGGTCAACTGCTCGGAAATGAGCTTCGCGACCTTCGCAGGCACTGCCTCGAACTCCAGCATGAAGCAACCGGCGTCCTCGATGGCGAGAGCATCCTCCAGGATCTTCATTGCCGCCTCGGCCGTGCGGCCCTGGATCTTGAAGCCGCCGAACATCGCAATCGTATGTGGCGTCAGGCCGATATGCGAGGCGGTCGGAATTCCCGCGTCTATCAACGCCTTAAGGATGTGCGCCTGCGACTTACCCCCCTGCGGTTTCACCGCATCGCAAAGCCCCTCCTGCATGAAACGGGTTGCATTCAAGAGCGCCCGATCAACCGTGTTGTAGCTCTGGTAGGGCATGCAGCCGAGCACGAAAGTATTCGGGGCTCCGCGGCGGACCGCCTGAGCATGCAGCACCATCATCTCCATCGTGGCGGGAACGGTGCTCTTGTGGCCATGCGCGATCATGGCAAGGCTGTCGCCGAGCACGGCGACGTCGACCCCCGCCATCTCGGCCCACTGCGCGGAGGTGTAATCCGGCACCGACATGTAAACCATCTTTTCGCCGGTTTTCTTCGAGTCCCGGATTTCCGTGATGGTGCGCTTTTCGCTCTTCCTCGCAGCACGATCGGCACCGACTGGTGGAGATTTCTGTCCGGTCTCCGCCGAATTCACACTGGACATATTCGCTCCCGGTATTTTTTCTTGATATATAAGTCATATGTTACGTGGGTCGGAAGCGTTCTTCAAGCTGCAGGTGGGGCCGTGACACTGAATAGTTGGACGATGCTCGGGTTGTGCGCAGGGCTTTTGCTGGCAGCCAGCCTGCACCTGCTCTCGGCAAGCGGTCACTTTCCCAAGGAAGTGCGGACACCTGAAATCGGCATTGGTATCGGTCCCATTCTCCTTCACGGCACGATCGTTTTGGTGCTGCTTGCCGTTGCCGTGGGCACCTGGCTGGTATGGCAGGCCGTGCCCTGGTACGCGTTAATTCTGGGCGGCGGCATCGCGGTGCTGATCGCGCCGCTTATCCTTCCGTGTTTTTCTGACCGCTTTGTCGATGGCAGACCGGCTTTGATCGCGTTCGCGGCGCTCGCTTATCTTGCGCTCGGTTTCATATGGATCGTTGGCTGAAGGCCCGTTGCCGTCGGATTGGATCCGTGCAGCACACGGCGCATCGCGCCATACCAGCTTCTGCTCTTGGCCATCGTCTAAGCCGCCCTGCCCGCCGCCTCGCGGGCCAAGCCGCGCACAAGCGGCAGCGCCGCGAGGCATAAGAGGCTCATAAGAGCGAACGCGCTCCCACCCAGTCGGCCGAACAGCCAGCCGGATGCCAGCATGACCAGCGCCGTGGACGTGCCGATGCCGACGGTGCCGTAGATGGTCTGGGCCGTGGCGGACAGATTGACCGGAACGTGCATGGCGATGAGTTGCATGCAGGACAGGTGAAGCAGCGCGAAAGTGATGCCGTGCAGTGGCTGGATCAGAGCTAACGCCAATACCTGCGTCGTGACGGCAGCGACCGCCCAGCGCACGCTTCCGGCCAGCGCTGCCAATGCGATGCAGCCTGCTGGCGTCAGGCGCCGGACGAGCGCGGGCCCGATAACGAGAAAGACCACGACCTCGGCGACAACTGCCACTGACCACAGCAGGCTCGCGATCCCGGGCGTGATGCCGGCGGCTCTCCAGAGGATCATAGCGAAGGTATCGTGCATGCCGTGACTGCCGAGGATCAGTGCCGCCACGACCAAGATCCGGCGAAAAACGGCCGAGTGCCACAGGGTCACCAGACTTTCACTGGAGAGAGCCTGCCCGCTTGGCGTCGGGGTGTGGAACTCGGGCACCAGCCGCGTCGCTGCAGCCGTGGCAAGGAGCAGCGCGGCCTGCCACCACAGGATCGTTCCCAACTTGAGGGATGCCACGGCCCAGCCGACGGTGATCGAACCGAGAATGAATGCCCCGGAGCCTGTGCCGCGCACCCAGCCATACTCGAAGCCTTGGCCAGCCGGGCTGCGTGGGCGATTTGCGGCCACCACCGCTAACGCATCGGCCAGAGGAGCGAGGGGGGCCAGAGTAATGGCGTAGGCCAGGCTGACCAGCAGGATGGGTCCGAATCCCTCGGCGGGCAGGTAAAGCAAAGCCGCGCCCCCGGCCGCCATAGCGCAGACCGCCAACACTTTGCGTTGTATCCGCCAACGATCAGCAATGCGACCAGCAAGAGGAGCGGAAAGCAAGCGGATCAATGTGCCGGCCGCAAAGATCACGCCGATTTGCTCGGCCGCCAGTCCGCGGGCCCCGATGAAGGCTGGCAAGAACGGCGAGGCGACCCCGAAGGACGCATACAGAAGCGCGTAAAGCAGCAGAAAGCGCGGCAACGGCGCTGATAGGGCTCTCCAGCGCTCGCCTGCCGCTCCCACCATCTTTCGATACCCGACCGCTGGATGCCTACATCACTTCAGAACGCCCCAGTGCAGCCATTCGTGCTGGTCGGCGAGGCATCCGCCCGGCATAGCGAAGCGGCGAGCGCTACCTACGGCGCCGCCGCGCGTTTGTTCACTGCAGTCGGCATAGTGAGCCGCTTTGGCAGGTGAGGTGATCATGGCAACGCCACCGATTGGCGGATTTCTTTTCCGTTCGCGGCGCGCTGCACGAAGCCTGAGGCATCTGACTTGCCAATTGTTTCTCCTGGCCTCGTTGCTCGTTCTCACGCTCCCGGTGACGAAAGGACCGGCACAAGCCGAGCGGGTACAGATCTCGATCTCCTGCGCTTCACTGGGCATTGAGCTGAAGCTCTGCACCGAGGCCGTTGCGGAATGGGAACGCAGGAGCGGCCATGCGGCGCGGATCGTCACAACTCCCAACTCGTCGACGGACCGGCTGGCGCTCTATCTGCAGATGCTCGCCTCCGGTGCCGACGACATCGATGTGCTGCAGATCGACGTCGTCTGGGCCGGCATTCTCGCCCGCCATCTGATCGATTTACGCCCGTACGTCGGGGAAGCACCCCAGGAGCATTTCCCGGCTTTGATCGAAAACAACACCGTTGGCGGAAGGCTCGTCGCAATGCCTTGGTGGGCCGATGTCGGGGTGCTCTACTATCGCCGGGATCTGCTCGACCGATACGGAATAGCCCCACCTCGGACCTGGCAAGACATGACCGCCGCCGCGCGCGCTGTTCAGGCCGGTGAGCGAGCGTCCGGCAACAGACGCCTTTGGGGGTTTGTCTTCCAGGGCATGGCTTATGAGGGCATGACATCAAACGCGCTCGAATGGATCGACTCGTTCGGCGGCGGCACGATCGTCGATGCCGAAGGTGCGATCACGGTCAACAACCCGCGCGCCATCGAGGCATTCGAGCTCGCAGGGAGCTGGGTCGGCAATATCTCGCCGCCGGGTGTTCTCAGCTACGACGAGGAAGCCGCGCGCGGGGTATTCCAGACGGGCAACGCCGTATTCATGCGCAACTGGCCCTATGCCT
>JAEZHL010000173.1 GCA_023416575.1 Pseudomonadota bacterium | reverse complement strand
TGTTTAAGGCAATATATTCCTTGTACCCCTCCTGGTCTGCAACATCGACCATTGCAACCCAGTAACCTTTTTTGGCCATTTGCTTCCTCTCCCCACGGACATTCTCGCGCCTTCTCCGGACGCTGACTACAATATGGACAACTTGTTCAAATAGCAGTATTCCCACCATGTTCCGTTGTCAAGCTTGCAAGGAGGAGGAGATACCCACCATGTTCCGTTGCCAAATGTTCCGTTGTCAAGCTTGCAAGGAGGGGGAGATGCGCCCATGAGCCGGAGTGACCTCAAGAACGAAGCCGATGCAAGAACTCCTACTCAGGTGCAGGGAGCGGCCTCGTTCTCGAAGTTCATGACGGCGCTGCAGATCATCGCGGAAGCCCCCGGAATACTGGACATTGCCGAGCTGACGAAGCGCACGCCATTTCCCCGGGGAACGGTCTACCGCCTCGTTGCGGCGCTCATTGCGGAGGGACTCATCACGCAGTCGAGCGATGACGGAACGTTTCGCCTGGGGCCGCGCCTCCTCCAGCTTGCTGCCAAGACCTGGGAGGACTCGGACTTGCGGACGATCGCAAGGGGTTTTCTGGTATCGCTCCGCAATGCAACGGATGAGGCCGTGCACCTTGCGGTGCCCAGCCACAACCGGATGGTCTACATAGACAAGTTAGTAGGCTCCAGCACGGTTCAGATGAAAACCAGTATTGGCGGCCAGGTTGAACTTCACTCCACATCCGTGGGTAAGGCGTGGCTGTCTGGCCTGCCGGACCAGCGGCTGTGGGAAGTCCTCCAGAGCCTGGAATTAGGGCGCCATACCGCCAAGACGTTCACGACACCCGAAGGACTGCTCGATGAATTAATGCGGACGCGCGAGCAAGGGTTCGCGTTCGATGACGAGGAGAACGAGCCGGATATCTGCTGTTTCGGCAGCCCGATCTTCAATCGTTTGGGGGAACCGATTGGAGCGGTAAGCATCAGTATGCCCGTATATCGGCACGACGAGCGGCGCCACGAGCTCTACGGAAGGCTGGTGCGTCAAACGGCGAAACTGATCAGTGCCGAAATGTCCACGATGGTGTAGCGCCGGGTGCGCCATCGCGTATGCCGCGATAGCCAGGTCCTCGACTTTGCCGGTCAGGTAATTCCCGGCCTATACGCCGCCGGCGAAGCAGCTGGCGGGTTCAGTCAGCACGGGAACGGTCGAGCTCTCGCTCAGGGCTACATCGCAGGAAGGCACGCAGCCCTCCGTGCGTATAGCTAGGACTACAGCTCTCAACAGTAGTCCCGCCAGGCCCCTCGGTCCGGCGGGACTATCTGTTCGTCGGACCCGAGGCCAGTGATTCCAGCACCGGCGCCATGGGGCCGGCCATCAGCGTCGCCTAATCACACGGTCATGATTGCGCGTCACCTAAGCAGGCAGCCGAGTAGCTGCTAGTGAGTCCATTCCACCGCTTCTATCGGCGACTTCAGGTTCTCGTATTCTTGAGTGGTCCGGCCACCGCGAGGGCGAGGACCCGGTGGCGCAGGGCAACGAGACCGGTAACTTCTCTGGGGTCGAACACGGGCTATTAGGCCAGCAGTCCATCAGTGTCGCTTTGTTCGGAGAAGAAGCGATGGCGGTGGAATGGACGATCACGATCGAGGGGAATAACGAATTCGGCGACGTTTGCCGACGGGAAGGAGACCGGTAACTTCACCGGGGTCAGGCGGCTCGCAGAAGGAGCGGTATTGGCTCAAATATTGGCGGCAGGGGCGTCAGCAAACGGCATTGGCAGATTACCGGCCGGTGAGCATTCGGCTACTGCGGTCGCTCTGAGTGCGATGTTGCTTCACCGGCGGGACATCTTCTGCAACCCGCTCATACCCTCTCTCGCAGGCTCATTCCTGCGCGGAACCTTCGTGGGGCGAAATGTGGGGTAGACGTCCGAAGCTATGTCAAATTGCTAATTTGGTGGAGCCGAGGGGAATCGAACCCCTGACCTCGTGAATGCCATTCACGCGCTCTCCCAACTGAGCTACGGCCCCGAACCAATTCAGTAATTTCGTAGTAGGCGAGGGGTTGTTGGGCTCCCCCTCAACACGAGCGCCTCAATATGCTGCCCGGAGGAAAACTGCAAGCCCTTCCTGCACTTCCTGATGAGGAAAATTCACGGAAGGCTTGCAGTCCGCCCGGATGCTAGGCTCAGCGCTCCTCGTCGTCCTCACCGACAGGACCGAGGATGCTGCTGACGTCGCCGCCGTCCTCTTCCTCCGGCTCGATGAAGGTCTCCTCGTCGTCGCCGACGATCTCATCGGCCTCCTCGAGGTCGGCCAGGTCCTCATCGCCTTCCGCCAGCGGCACATCACCGGCCAACGCTTCCTCGTCCGCCGCCACCTCCGGCTTCTTGGGCTTGCGGAGAGCTTTATCGTCCGCCTGGATGGCGGCCTGTGGCGCGGTGGCGAGCTTGTAGACGGACTGGCAGATCGGGCAGGTGATCGGGTCCCGATTGAGGTCGTAGAAGCGAGCGCCACACTCCGGATTCTGGCAGGTGCGCTTCGTCCCGCGCGCTGCTTTCGTTGCCATCGCAATCCCCGATGTTCGCATACTTTGGATTCAGGCCGTCTGCCACGCTGAGCAGGCCTTGTCAAAAGCAATCGCGGCGCGGGCCGACTTGCCGCGGTTGACAGCATCCGGCGGCGCGGGCTCTATCTGCCGCGGTCTTGCGCCGGGACGGTTTCCCGGCATCCCGAAAACCCCAGTCACGGCGGTGCGCAGCGATGTCTGGCAATTCTCCTCGTCCGCTTTCCGCCTCCTCGGCGCAGCCGCTGCGCGGCACGTGCCGCGTCCCCGGCGATAAGTCCATTTCCCATCGCTCGCTGCTGTTCGGTGCGCTGGCGACCGGGCGGACGACGATCACCGGCCTGCTCGAGGCCGAAGACGTTATCAATACGGCCAAGGCGGTGACCGCGCTGGGCGCACCGGCGCGGCGGACGAACGAGGGCTGGGAGGTGCTGGGACGCGGTGTCGGCGGCCTCAGCCAGCCATCGGGTCCGCTGGACTTCGGAAATTCCGGGACGGGAGCCCGTCTCATGATGGGTGTCATCGCCGGCCACCCCGTGACCGTGCCGTTCATCGGTGACGCCTCGCTGTCGCGGCGGCCGATGAGCCGGGTGCTCAATCCGCTGAAGCAGATGGGCCTCGAGGTGGTGGAGGGCAAGGAGACGCTGCCGCTCACCATCCGCGGCACGAGCGCCCTGATGCCGATCGAGTACGCGCTGCCGGTGCCGTCGGCGCAGGTCAAGAGCGCGGTCCTGATCGCCGGGCTGGCGGCGGCGGGAGAGACGACGGTCATCGAGAAGGAGCCGACGCGCGATCACACCGAGCGGATGCTGCGCTACTTCGGCGCCGACGTTCGCACGGTGCAGGATGGCGACCTGACACGCATCACGGTCAAGGGGCATGCCGAGCTCGAAGGCAGGGCTGTCACGGTACCGGGAGACCCCAGCTCGGCGGCATTTCTCGCAGCAGCGGCGCTGATCGTGCCCGGCTCCGAGGTGACGATCGAAGGCGTTCTGATCAACCCGACCCGGACCGGCTTCTACCTGACGCTGCAGGAGATGGGGGGCGATGTCGTGTTCCTGAACAGCCGCGAGGAAGGGGGCGAGCCGGTGGCTGACATCCGGGTGCGCGCATCGCAGCTGACCGGGGTGCGTGTGCCGGCCGATCGGGCGCCGAGCATGATCGACGAGTACCCGGTGCTGGCTGTCGTTGCAGCCTTCGCCAAGGGGCGGACGGTGATGGAAGGACTGTCCGAGCTCAAGGTGAAGGAGAGCGACCGACTGGCAGCCACGGCGGCGGGCCTTGCCGCGAACGGCGTCGAAGCGGTTGTGGATGGCGATACGCTCGTCGTCGAAGGCCGCGGGACGGTCCGGGGCGGCGGCACGGTCGCCACACACCTCGACCACCGCATCGCCATGGCGTTCCTGACCATGGGACTGGCCAGCAAGGAAGCCGTGACGGTGGATGACGCGACGATGATCGCAACGAGCTTTCCCGAGTTTCGGGGGCTGATGGAAAGGTTGGGCGCGCAGTACCGCTGACCGGTTGCTGCTGCTTCGACTCGAAGTGATAGAGCGTGATCGCGCCGCGTCGATGCTCACGTTTCGGATACCAAGGCAAAGGACGGCGATGCGAGCTGACTATCGGATGGCGTGCGGCGCAACGGGAGATGCCGCATCCGGCAGCGGGCGTGAATTGCCGGCAGGGGAAATGGCATGATCATCGCGATCGACGGGCCGGCGGCTTCCGGAAAGGGCACCCTCGGCAGGCGAATCGCGGAGCACTACGGCTTCGCGCATCTCGACACCGGACTTCTTTATCGAGCGGTCGCGCGGGATGTGATTGCGCGCGGCGGTGCCCTCGATGACGAGCAGGTGGCGATCGATTGCGCGCGCAACCTTGATTCGGCCAGTCTTTCCGATCCGGTGCTCCGCCAGTCCGATATCGGGGAAGCCGCTTCGATCGTGGCGCGGATCGAAGGCGTCCGCACGGCTCTGCTCGAGCTTCAGCGCGCGTTCAGCCGCCGCAAGCCCGGGGCGGTCCTCGACGGGCGGGACATCGGTACGGTGGTCTGCCCGGACGCGGACGTGAAGATCTATGTCACCGCGCTGCCCGAGGTGCGCGCAACCCGGCGCCATCTTGAACGCAAGGCGCTGGGTGATGATATATCGTATCAGGACGTGCTGGAGGCGATCCGGCAGCGGGACGCGCGCGATGCAAGCCGCGCAAGCGCGCCGATGCGGGCGGCAAGCGACGCCATATTGCTTGACACGACCAATTTGGATATAGAAGCGGCATTCGACGCCGCTGTCGGACTGATCAAGAGGAAGATCGGCCAATAGGGATGCCCTTCAAAGGTGCGTCCCTAGTCTCATTGGCGGGCAGACCCCTCTGCCGGCGGCTCGTAAAAATCAGAGATTCGGAATCTGCGCGCTGGGAGTCCAGCCGGCACGGACGACGTGTTGGCGGGCGATCCAATTGCGCCCATGTACAACCCCGGTGCGGGCGATGCCCGCGGCTGAACCAAAGGAATTTTGATGAGCACACCCCTGACCTCGAAAGAGCTCTCACCCTCCCGCGACGAATTCGCGGCCATGCTCAACGAGACGCTGGCCAGCGATATCAGCTACGAGGGCAATGTCGTCCGCGGAAGGGTCGTCTCGATCGAGAAGGACATGGCGGTGATCGACGTCGGCCTGAAGATGGAAGGCCGGGTCGCGCTGCGGGAGTTCGCTGCTCCCGGCAGGGGACCGGAGCTCCACGTCGGCGACGAGGTCGAAGTCTATCTCGAACGCATGGAGAACGCGCTCGGTGAGGCCGTCCTCAGCCGTGAGAAGGCGCGGCGCGAGGAGAGTTGGACCCGCCTCGAGAAGCAGTTCGACAAGGGCGAGAAGGTGACCGGCGTCATCTTCAACAAGGTCAAGGGCGGCTTCACGGTCGACCTCGACGGCGCCGTGGCGTTCCTGCCGGGCAGCCAGGTGGACATCCGGCCGGTTCGTGACATCGGCCCGCTGATGCACCAGCCGCTGCAGTTCCAGATCCTGAAGATGGACCGCCGTCGCGGCAACATCGTCGTCTCCCGCCGCTCGGTGCTGGAAGAGACGCGTGCCGAGCAGCGCGCCGACATCGTGGCCCGCCTCGAGGAAGGCCAGGTCATCGAGGGTCTGGTCAAGAACATCACGACTATGGTGCGTTCATCGACCTCGGCGGCATCGACGGCCTGCTGCACGTCACCGACATGGCGTGGCGCCGCGTCAACCACCCCTCCGAGATCGTCAACGTCGGCGACACGGTGAAGGTGCAGATTATCCGCATCAACCCGGAGACGCAGCGCATCAGCCTCGGCATCAAGCAGCTGCAGGCGGATCCGTGGGAGGGCATCGAGGCGAAGTACCCGATCGGTGCACGCTTCACCGGCACGGTGACGAACCTCGCCGACTACGGCGCCTTCGTCGAGCTGGAGCCGGGCGTGGAAGGCCTGATCCACGTCTCCGAGATGAGCTGGACCAAGAAGAACGTCCACCCCGGCAAGATCGTCTCGACGAGCCAGCAGGTGGAAGTCCAGGTTCTCGAGGTCGACCCCAACAAGCGCCGCATCAGCCTCGGCCTGAAGCAGACCCAGGAGAACCCCTGGGAGGCCTTCCTCACGCAGCACCCGAAGGGCAGCATCGTCGAGGGTCCGATCCGCAACATCACCGAGTTCGGCCTGTTCATCGGCCTCGATGGTGGCGTGGACGGCATGGTGCACCTGTCGGATCTCGACTGGAACCGCGCTGGCGACGAGGTGATCAAGGAGTACAAGAAGGGCGATACGGTGAAGGCCGTGGTGCTCGACGTCGACAGCCAGAAGGAGCGCATCTCGCTCGGCATCAAGCAGCTGGCCGGCGACCCGATCGACACGATCAGCCGCTACAAGAAGGGCGACCCGGTCACCTGCGAGGTTATTGCGGTTCAGGAGAACGGCATCGAGGTCAAGATCACCGGCACGGAGATCACGAGCTTCATCAAGCGCTCGGATCTGTCGCGTGATCGCGCCGAGCAGCGGCCTGAGCGCTTCAACGTCGGCGACAAGGTCGACGCTGCGGTGCTGAGCGTCGACAAGGCGAGCCGCCGCATCGCCGTCTCGGTCAAGCAGCTCGAGATCGCCGAGGAGAAGCATGCGGTCGCGCAGTACGGCTCGACCGACTCGGGCGCGTCGCTGGGCGACATCTTCAAGGCCGCCATCAAAAAGCGCGAAGACGAGACCAAAGAGTAAGCCTGCCACAGGCCGTCTCTTCCGGGGAGCGCTGCCGCAGGGCGGCGCTCCCCTTTTCATTGTGGCTCCATCAGGATGTTGAACGGGCTACGGCAGCGGCCTACGTTCTGGAGGCCGTAACGGACCAGGACTGCTCCAATTGCGGACGGGTGAACCATGAGCCTCGAGACCGAGACAATCCTCGACCGCCGCCGGGTGAAGCGCCAGCTTTCGTTCTGGCGCGTGCTGGCGATCATCGCGGTGACGCTGACCATTGGTGCCTTCTTCCTCTCGGGAGAATCCGGCCTGATGGATCGGCGCCAGATCGCGCGCGTCTCGATCGAAGGCATGATAACCGAGGACCGGGACGTCCTGCGGCTGCTCAATCAGGTCAGCGAGGCGGAGCACGTCGCGGGGGTCATCGTCTACGTCAACAGCCCCGGCGGGACGACCACCGGCGGCGAGGCCATCTACGAGGCGCTGCGCCGGCTGGCGGAGAAGAAGCCGGTGGCAGCGCAGTTCGGCACCGTGGCAGCATCCGCGGCCTACATCGCAGGGCTCGGAACGGACTATATCGTGGCCCGCGGCAATTCCATCACGGGCTCTGTCGGCGTCATCATGCAATGGCCGGAGATCTCAGGCCTGCTCGAGAAGCTCGGCGTCAAGATGAACGAGGTGAAGAGCGGACGTTTGAAGGCCAACCCGTCGCCGTTCGCGCCCATGGATGCCGAAGGCCGGGCGCTCGCCGAGACGATGATCGCGGAAAGCCAGCAGTGGTTTCTGAGCCTCGTCAGCGCGCGACGGCAGGTCGATACGGCGACGGTGCCGGGGCTCGTGCAGGGGCGCGTCTACTCCGGCCGCGAGGCGCTGCAACACAAGCTGGTGGACGAGATCGGCGGCGAGGCCGAGGTCATCCGGTGGCTGGAAGGGCGTGGCGTCAGCAAGGGCCTCAAGGTCGTGGATTGGAAGGAGGGCCGCGGCGTCGACTGGCCCCTCGGTGGTGCCTTGGCTGGTGCAGTGCAGCAACTGACTGGGCAGCTCGGCGGCGATCTGGCCGCGTTCATCTCGCGCCAGCCGGCTTTCCGGGCCTTCACACTTGACGGGCTCCTGTCGGTTTGGCAACCTTCTGAAAACTGATTAAATACAAATACTTTGTTCCCGGAGCGCGCGTCGTGATCAAGTCCGAGCTCATTCAGAAGATTGCTTCTGCCAATCCGCATCTCTATCACCGGGATGTCGAGCGCATCGTCAATGTGATCTTCGACGAGATCGTCAACGCGCTCGCGCGGGGCGACCGGGTGGAGCTCAGGGGCTTCGGCGCCTTCACGGTGAAGTACCGGGCTCCGCGGCAGGGCCGTAATCCGCGCACGGGCGCGCCGGTCCCCGTGGAAGAGAAGTTCGTGCCGTTCTTCAAGACGGGCAAGGAGCTTCGCGAGCGCCTCAACCAGGCGGCGCGTTAGCCTCGAAGCTTACCAAGGATCAAAGTGTCGCCCCGGTGCCGTCATCCGGCGCGATGAACGCACTTGCTCCGGCACTCGCGGGCGGTGAATCGCGGACACAGGTCCCGGATGGTAAAGGGGATTTGGGCGCCGCGGTTGGTCGTGAGCATAGAGCCTAAATTTCGCCTCGGCATTGGATTCGGGATGGAGTTCACGTTAGATGCTCGGTGAATGCGGGAAGGCTCCGCCAAGAGCAGCCGGCCCGGGCGAATGAGCATGTGAAGAGGCGAGATCGTGATCGGTCGGATACTGGGTCTGTTGTTCGGCTTCGTTGCCGCCGTGTTTCTGGTCACGCTGGCGGTTGCGAACCGCCATGTGGTGCGGCTCGTGCTCGATCCGTTCAATCCGCTCGACCCGGTGCTGGCGGCGGAGCTGCCGTTCTACGCGTTCCTGTTTGCGATGCTGATCGTTGGCGTGGTCCTGGGTGGTGTTGCAACCTGGATGAGCCAGAGCCGCTGGCGGCGGCTGGCCCGTGCGCGGGGACATGACGCCGCGCGGTGGCGGGCGGAAGCCGAGCGCCTCACGCGTGAGCGCGACGCCAGCCAGATGGCTCTGCGCGCGTCACAGTCATCATCGGCCGAGCCCCGGCAACTGGCGCTGACAGGGCGCTGAAGGAGAGCGGCACATGCGCCTCATCGATGCCGCAGGAGTTTCCAAAGCCCTTTCGTACCCCGCGTTGGTCGATCTGCTCGAGGATGGCTTCCGCGTGGGGGCAATCGCGCCGCCGCGGCATCACCATACGATCGCGCTCGATGCCCGGCCTGAGGCGACGCTGCTGCTGATGCCGGCTTGGACGAGCTGCTCCCCTGGTGCCGAGACGGCAGGTCGCTACATCGGCATCAAGCAGGTCACGGTCTTCCCCGACAATTCGAGACTCGGCAAGCCTGCGATCTACGGCGCTTACCTGTTGCTATCGACCGAGACCGGCGAGCCGCTGGCCCTGCTGGACGCGCCGACGCTCACAGTCTGGCGCACGGCGGCAGCCTCGGCGCTGGCGGCCCGTTATCTCGCGCGCCCGGATGCCAGCCGCCTGCTGATGGTGGGAGCGGGTGCGCTCGCGCCTTACCTCGTGCGGGCGCATGCCTCGGTGCGGCCGATCCGCGAGGTCATGCTCTGGAACCGCAGCCGCGACAAGGCCGAGGCTCTGGTGCGCGAGCTGCAGGATGCAGGATTTGCTGCCGCCGTCGCCGACGACCTGGAGACAGCGGCCGGGAGCGCGGATGTCATTTCAACGGCGACGATCTCGACGACGCCGGTCATCCATGGCGCCTGGCTCAAGCCCGGGTGCCACGTCGATTGCGTCGGCGCGTTCCGGCCGGACATGCGCGAGACCGACGACGAGGTCGTGCGCCGCGCCCGGATCTGGGTCGACACGATGGCGGGCGGCCTGCACGAGGCCGGCGACATCATGATACCGCTCAAGGCGGGCGTCATCCGGGAGAGCGATATCGTGGGCGATCTCTTCGGACTTGCCCGCGGCACGGCGCCTGGCCGGAGCTCGGCGGACGAGATCACCATGTTCAAGTCGGTGGGGGCCTCGATCGAGGACCTCATTGCCGCGATCGCCGTCTATGAGGCGCAATGAGCGCAGGGGCGGGCTCAATTGTGCGCCACGGACGGCGGGCGATGCGGCCAAGTTGCGTTTCGGGCCGGTCCAGTGCACATACAGGGGCCCCGAGCGGGGGCGCAGATTGCGGGAGAGGCGTCAGGATGGGCGCCCAGCCCCAAACGGCGATGGAATGACGGTCAAGGTCAAAATCTGCGGGCTGAAGGACGAGGTGGCCCTGGCGGCGGCACTGGATGGTGGCGCCGACTACGTCGGATTCGTCTTTTATCCGCGGAGCCCGCGCAGTTTGTCGCCGCAGGCGGCGGCGCGACTGGCGCAGCTGGCACGCGGCCGCGCAGAGGTGGTGGCGCTGCTCGTCGATCCAGATGACGCGCTCCTCGACGAGGTCCTCGCCGCGGTCGAGCCGGACCTGATCCAGCTGCACGGCAAGGAGAGCCCGGAGCGGGTCGCTGCCATTCGTCAGCGGAGCGGCCGGCCCGTTATGAAGGCGATCAGCGTATCGGAGCGCGCCGATGCCGATCTGGCGCTCGGCTACATCGGAACGGCGGACCTGTTCTTGTTCGATGCCAAGCCGCCGCGCGATCTCGCGGGCGCGCTGCCCGGTGGCAATGGCATCACGTTCGATTGGCGCGTGCTCGATGGCATCAGGGAACAGGTCCGGTTCATGCTGTCGGGCGGGCTCAATCCGGATAACGTCGCTGCGGCAATAAGACTTACTGCGCCGGAGGTCGTGGACGTATCTTCCGGCGTGGAGACGCGACCGGGTGAGAAGGATCCGCACCTGATCCGGCTTTTTCTTGCCGCAGCCAAGGCGGACAATGAGACGGCTGCAGCTGCAGAAATGGAGGCGAGGAGCGCATGAGCATGGCATCCGGAGGCAGGACGGCTCCCGCCGCAGAGCCAAACAGTTTTCGCGTCGGACCCGACGATCACGGTTTCTTCGGTCAGTTCGGTGGCCGGTTCGTCGCTGAAACGCTGATGCCGCTCATTCTCGATCTCGAGCAGGCGTACCAGGATGCCAAGAATGATCCGGCGTTCCAGGCGGAGTTGACGAGCCTCAACAAGCATTATTCGGGCCGCCCGTCGCCGCTCTACCTTGCCGAGCGATTGACCGCGCACCTGCGCGAAGTCGCGGCCGCGCAGGGGTTGAAGGGCGGGGCCAAGATCTACTTCAAGCGCGACGAGCTGAACCACACGGGCAGCCACAAGATCAATAACTGCCTCGGCCAGATTCTGCTGGCCAAGCGGATGGGTAAGACGCGCATCATCGCCGAGACGGGTGCGGGGCAGCACGGTGTCGCGGTGGCGACGGTGTGCGCGCGCTACGGGTTGCCGTGCGAGGTCTTCATGGGCGCGACGGACGTCGAGCGCCAGAAGCCCAACGTTTTCCGCATGAAGCTGCTTGGCGCCAAGGTCAACGCGGTCACCGCAGGCGCCGGCACGCTCAAGGATGCCATGAACGAGGCCCTCCGCGACTGGGTCTCCAACGTCAAGGACACCTTCTACATCATCGGAACTGCCGCCGGTCCGCACCCCTATCCGGCGATGGTGCGGGACTTCCAGTCGGTGATCGGCAACGAGGTGCGCGAGCAGATGATGGAGGCGGAGGGCCGGCTGCCGGACACGCTCGTGGCCTGCATCGGCGGCGGCTCGAATGCCATCGGGCTGTTCCACCCGTTCCTCGACGACAAGGGCGTGAAGATCTACGGCGTCGAAGCCGGCGGGCACGGGCTCGACGTGCAGAACGGCCATTGCGCATCGATGACCGGCGGCAAGCCGGGCGTGCTGCATGGCAACCGCACTTATCTGTTGCAGGATGCGGACGGGCAGATCCTGGAGGGCCATTCGATCTCGGCCGGTCTCGATTATCCGGGTGTCGGCCCCGAGCACTCATGGCTGAAGGACACGGGACGCGTCACGTACGTCCCTGTGACCGATAAGGAGGCTCTGGCAGCATTCCAGCTCTGCACGCGGCTGGAGGGCATCATCCCGGCACTGGAGCCGTCGCATGCGCTGGCGCACGTCTGCAAGCTCGCCCCGACGCTGCCACAAGACGATCTGCTGGTCATGAATATGTGCGGGCGCGGAGACAAGGATATCTTCGCGGTGGCCGATCATCTCGGCATGAAGATGTGAGGCAAGGGGCGGGGATAGACTGACAATGAGCACACAGACACGGATCGATCGGCGCTTCGCCGCGCTGAAGCGCGAGGGCCGGGGCGCGCTGGTGACGTTCATCACTGCGGGTGACCCGGACTTCGACACCTGCGCGCGCCTGCTGGCCGGACTGCCTTCGGCCGGGGCCGATGTGATCGAGCTTGGCATGCCGTTCTCCGACCCGATGGCGGACGGGCCGGCGATCCAGGCGGCGTCGCAGCGGGCTTTGGCCGCGGGCCAGACCATGCGCAAGACGCTGGCGCTGGTGGCGGATTTCCGCAAGCAGGATCAGGATACGCCCATTGTGCTGATGGGGTACTACAACCCGATTTACGTCTATCCGACAGAGGCTTTCCTCGAGGAGGCCAAGGCAGCGGGTGTAGACGGGCTGATCGTGGTCGACGTGCCGCCGGAGGCGGATGAGGAACTGTGCGAGCCGGCGATGGCGCACGGGTTGAACTTCATCCGGCTCGCCACGCCTACGACCGATTCGAGGCGTCTGCCCGCTGTGCTCGCCAACTCGAGCGGTTTCGTCTATTATGTTTCCATCACCGGGATTACCGGGACGGCGACGCCGGATGTCGAGGCGGTCCACGCGCAGGTCGGCAGAATAAGGGAAGCTACGGCTCTCCCCGTCGTCGTCGGGTTTGGCGTGAAGACGCCCGAGCAGGCCAGGGCCATTGCCCGGGGCGCCGACGGGGTGGTCGTGGGTTCGGCTTTGGTCAACGCGATCGAGCAGAGTCTCGATGCGGACGGCAAAGCCACTGGTCAGACCGTTTCCGCAGTTCTAGATCTGGTGAAAAGCTTGGCTGGTGGATTGCGATCGTGAGCGAGCCAGCCCAACATATTGGGCTGGATTGGCAAATCGTAGAGCTTGGCGGATCGAGATCGCTGAAGGCGTATCGGTTTTAGGTATTCGGAGTGTGAGGAGCGCTCGAGCGTGAATTGGATCAACAACGTCGTGCGTCCCAAGATCCGCAGCTTCCTGACAACGAAGCGGGAGGTTCCGGACAATCTCTGGGTGAAATGCCCGGAGAGCGGCCAGATGGTCTTCTACAAGGACCTCGAGGCCAACCAGTTCGTCGTGCCCGGCTCGAACTATCATTTCCGAATGGGTGCAGACGCGCGGCTCAAGCACCTGTTCGATGATTGCGCTTACGAGCGCTATCCTGTGCCGGCCGTGCCGCTCGACCCGCTGAAGTTCCGTGACGGCCGCCGCTATACGGACCGGCTGAAGGACGCCAAGTCGGATACCGAGCTCGAGGACGCGGTGCTGGTCGGCGAGGGGACGCTCGATGGCCAGCAAGTCGTGGCTGCGGCGCAGGATTTCCGCTTCATGGGCGGCTCGCTCGGCATGGCGGCGGGCGAGGCAGTGATCGCGGGCATGCTGCGCGCGGTCGAGAAGAAGACGCCATTCATTCTCTTCGCGGCCTCCGGCGGCGCGCGCATGCAGGAAGGCATTCTGTCGCTGATGCAGATGCCGCGCACGACGATCGCAGTGCAGCGGCTGAGAGAGGCGCACCTGCCGTATATCGTCGTTCTGACCGACCCGACCACGGGTGGTGTCACGGCCTCCTACGCGATGCTCGGCGACATCCACATCGCGGAGCCGGGCGCGCTGATCTGCTTCGCGGGACCGCGGGTCATCCAGCAGACCATCCGCGAGCAACTTCCGGATGGCTTCCAGCGCGCGGAGTATCTGCTGGCGCATGGCATGATCGACATGGTCGTGCATCGGCACCGGTTGCGGGAAACGCTGTCGCGGATCTGCCGGCTGTTGACGGCGAACAACAAGGCAGCTCCCAAGGAGCGCGCGAAGGGTATGAACGGCCACGCGCACATGAACGGGGCGCCGGTCGAGGGCATGCTGATCGAGGCTCACGCCCGCTCGGCGCGTGACTCGGTGGTCGAGGCGGAACCGGTCGCCGACGAGGAGCGGTTCGAGGTGCGCGAGAAGACCAAGCGGGAAACCGAGGTCACGTCGCGCAGCGCTTCCAAGGATGGCGCGCGCACGTCCTAGGAACTTCGCGTTTCCGTGCGGTCTTGGCTTCGATGATGTGACGTCAGCCAGTCGCACCTAAGCGGCGACTGCGGCGGCAAGCCGGAACAAGCCGTTCGGTGCAAGCCGCGACGGCAGACGGAGCTATCATGCCCACGAGCGACGACGTACTTGCCCAGCTGAAGGAGCTGCATCCGCGGCTCATCGACCTGTCGCTGGGGCGGATCGAGCGGCTGCTGGCCAAGCTCGGCAATCCGCAGGACAAGCTGCCGCCGGTCATCCACATCGCAGACACCAACGGCAAGGGCTCAACCACCGCCTATTTGAAGGCGATGCTGGAGGCGGCGGGCCGGCGGGTTCACGTCTATACCTCGCCGCATCTGGTGCACTTCCATGAACGCATCGCGCTGGCCGGCCCCGATGGCAGGGCGCGGCCGATCGGGGAAGCTGAGCTGGTCGAGCTGATGCTGCGCGTTTCAGCCATCAACGCCGGTGAGCCGATCACGTTTTTCGAGATCACGACGGCGGCGGCGCTCCTCGCGTTCTCCGAGACGCCTGCGGATGCGGTCATCCTGGAGGTCGGTCTCGGCGGCAGGCTCGATGCCACCAACGTCATCGCGCGGCCGGCGCTGTCGATCATCACGCCGATTGCGATGGATCACGCCGACAAGCTCGGCACTACGCTGGCGGAGATCGCCGGTGAAAAAGCGGGAATTCTGAAGGCCGGCGTGCCGGCTGTCATCTCGCAGCAGGAGGACGAGGCGCTCGAGGTGATCTTCGACCAGGCTCAGCGCTGCCGGGCGCCGCTGACCGTCTGGGGACATCATTTCGATGCCTACGAGCAGCGCGGCCGCCTCGTGTTCCAGCAGGAGACTATGCTGCTCGATCTGCCGAAGCCGGCTTTGATCGGAAAGCATCAGATCGTCAACGCCGGTACGGCCGTTGCTGCTGCGCAGGCGCTGC